>WGEY01000096.1 GCA_015492495.1 Deltaproteobacteria bacterium
TACTTGCCCGCTTACACCGCCCCCGCACCGGACCCCAACCTTTCAAAGAAGTCGTCCGGGCTTACGAACCGGTTTCCCTGAAAGATACAATCGAGCCCCTTCCTGTGTATCTCGAACTCGCCGTCTTCATCCACCCTCAGGGACGGTTTGAGGGCTTCGAACTCATCACCCTTAAGAAGGTATCCTGCGCCGGATGATTCGAGCAGGACCACGAAGAGCTCCGAATTCTCGTCAGAGGCCGCCAGTTGCTGAAAGCTATCAAACAGCCTCGCGTTCAAATCCCAGAGGTCTCCGTTGTCCTTCAACACCTTTATGAACATCACCCCGGAGACATCGCCCTTCTGCACCAGGTACACGACCTGGTCCCTGCGCTTAAGAAAACCTTCGCGCTCGAAGACATCCCAGCCGCGCGACCTGAGCTCCGCTACGAACCCCCTCCGTACTTCTTCCCCTGCGCACCTATCCACAGAACCCCCTTTGCCGATCAGGACCCTTTAAGGTTTACCAACCCTGTTTCAGTCCCTTGTATTCAGCAAAGGGGCCGAGTTTCCGGACCTCATCGGTCACGTTGTTGATGAGATCCACCCACTTGAGGGCCTCGGATGCCGAGACCCATGAAAAATGGAGCCTTCTTAAGTCTATGCCCACGAACTCCATGAGGCTCCTGAATGCGATCCACCTCCGCCTTGCATGGTAGTTTCCTGTGGTATAGTGGCAGTCGCCCGGGTGGCAGCCTGAGACCAGGACCCCGTCCGCGCCGTTTTCAAATGCCTTTATGATAAAGAGCGGATCAATCCTGCCGGTGCACGGAAGCTTTACGATCCTCACGTTTTCCTTGTACTCCATGCGGCTCGTACCGGCGAGGTCCGCCCCGGCATAGGTGCACCAGTTGCAGACAAAGGCCATTATGCGGGGCTCGAAGCCCCCTTTGGAGTCTTGCGCAGTGCGTGATACGTCCTTTTCGTCCATGAAAACCTCACCGGAAGTCTTTAGGAGCTTCCCCATGATCAGTCGGATTATAACTAAAAAGCGCTTATTGCGGCGTAGACCTGCTCGTCCGTGTACCCGGCAAGGTCTATCACCTTGCTCCTGCACGCGGCCACGCATACCCCGCAGCCCTGGCAGACACCCTCGTTGACCCTCGCGTTCCACCGTACGGTCTCGCCCTGCCTGTTCTTCACCTCTTCCTTCTCTATGGCCGAGTACGGACATGCGACCAGGCAGTCCCAGCAGGCGTTGCACCTTGTCTTGTCCACGCCCGCGACGATCGGCTCCCTTGCCATCTCGTCCGCGGAGAAAAGCGCAAGGACCTTGCTCGCCGCGGCGGACCCCATGCTCACCGACTCGGGTATGTCCATGGGCCCCACGCACGCACCCGCAAGGTATATGCCCGCATTCACCGTCTCGACCGGCCTCAGCTTGGGATGGTATTCGTTGTAGAAGCGGTAGCGGTCATAACCTATGCCGAGCCTCTGGGCCAGCGTGTCCGCACCGGTCCTCGACACGATGGCCGTGGCCAGGACCACCATGTCGGCCTCTATCTCCACCTGGCTTGCGCTCAGGGTGTCGGCGCCCTGCACGACGACCTTTCCGCCCCTCTCGTAGACGCGGGAGACCCTGCCCCTGAGGTACATGGCCCCCTCATCCTCTATGGCCCTCCTGGTGAACTCCTCGTAGCGCTTTCCACCGGCGCGTATATCCATGTAGAAGACATAGGCCTGGCCCTCGTGCACCTTGTGCTTGTAGAGCATCGTGTGCTTTGCGGTGTACATGCAGCATATCTTCGAGCAGTACGACACCCCCTTTGCCTCGTCCCTTGAACCCACGCACTGGATGAAGACCACGCTCTCCGGGACCTTGCCGTCCGAGGGTCTCCGTATCTCTCCGCCGGTCGGCCCGGAAGAGGAGGCGAGCCTCTCGAACTGGAGCCCGTTTATCACGTCCTTGATCCTGCCGTAGCCGTATTCGCCGAACCTCTCGTTGGGCATGAGCTCGTAGCCGGTGGCCACGACCACCGCCCCGACCTTCTCCTCCACGATCTCGTCTGTCTGCTCGAAGTCTATGGCCTTGGGACCGCAGACCTTTGCGCAGACCCCGCACTTGCCCTTCTGGATCATTGTGCAGTTGGGCGCGTCTATGACCGGGATATTGGGAACCGCCTGCGGAAAGGGCGTGTATATGACCTTCCTCTTGTTGAGCCCCAACTCGAACTCGCTCGAGGCCTTGAACGGGCACTTCTCGATACACTCGCCGCATCCCGTGCAGAGCTCCTCGTCGACGTACTTGGCCTTCTTCCTTATCCGTACGGTGAAGTTACCGATGTATCCGTCGAGCCCTTCGACCTCCGAGTAGGTGTAGATTTTTATCCTCTCGTGGAGCTCGGCCTCGACCATCTTGGGCGTAAGTATGCACTGCGAACAGTCCATCGTAGGGAAGGTCTCGGAGAGCCGCGCCATGTTGCCGCCTATGGAAGGCTCCTTCTCGACGAGTATGACCTCCCGTCCACCCTCGGCTATGTCGAGGGCGGCCTGTATGCCGGCTATCCCGCCTCCTATAACAAGGGCCCTCTTGTTGACCGGGATGTTTATCTTCTTCAGAGGCCTGTTCCTTTTAAGCCTCTCTATGGTCATCCTGGTGAGGTCGTTGCTCTTTACGGTCCCTGTCTTCTTCGTCTTGTCGTGGTGAACCCAGGAGCACTGCTCGCGGATGTTCGCTATCTCGCACCTGTAGGGGTTCAACCCCGCGCTCTCGCACGCCTTCCTGAAGGTCTTCTCATGCATGTGCGGCGAACAGGCCGACACGACCACACCGTCGAGCTTGTGCTTCTTTATGGCCTCCTTGAGCATCTCCTGGCCGGGAGAGGAGCACATGAACTTGTAGTTGCAGGAGAAGACCACACCGGGGACCTTCTCCATCTCCTCTGAGACGCTCTTGGTGTCGACCGTGCTCTCTATGTTGTTGCCGCACTGGCAGATGAATACGCCTATCCTTGCCATAACCTATATCCCGTAGTTCCGGACACCTCGGACCATCGACCCTTCAGACGGACGATCCGTGTCCCTTCATTCCTTCATACACCCTTTGCTTCAAGGAGCGGCCTTACGTCCCACCGGTTCTCCCCGAGCCCGGCCATCTCGTCGCTCTGACCCAGGGCTATGCCGAGGAGCTGCGTGAAGTAGACCACAGGCACATGCCTGTAGCCGGCCCTGCGCTCTGCGACCTTGGCCTGGCTCTTTTCAAGGTTGTACTGGCAGAGCGGACAGCTCGTGACCACGACCTCGGCCCCGCAATCCACGGCGCTCTCGAGCACGTTGCCCGAAAGCCTCTCCACCACGTCTGTCCTCGTCATGGCCAGGTGAGCGCCGCAGCACTCGATCTTGTTCGGGAAATCAACGGGCTCGCACCCGAGCACGCTCAAGAGGTCCTCCATTATGGTCGGCCCTTCGTGCCTGTCTATACCCACCTCGCCGGCGGGTCTAAGGAGCATGCAGCCGTAGTAGGCCGCGGCCCTGATGCCCCCAAGCGGCCTCTTCACAGACTCCCGGACCCTGTCGAAGCCCACGCGGTCCCTCAGCACCTCGAGAAAGTGTATGACCTCGGTGGACCCGTCGTATTCCTCCTCTATGAACCCGGTTACTACACTGCGCTTCTCGCCGTCGTCCCTCAAGGCCTTGTTCGTACGCTTGAGCACGTTGTAGCATACGCTGCAGAGCGTTGTTACCGCATCCCCCATCCTCGCCGCGCTCGCAAGTACCTTCGCCGGGGCGGTGAGGCCCATGAGGTTATCAGGGCTCAGGGGAAAGGACGCCCCGCAGCAGTTCCACTGCCCGAGCTCCTCCATCTCGAAGCCGAGCGCCCTGGCGCTCTCCCTCGCAGAGACGTCAAACCCCTTGGCAACGGTATTCAGCGTACAACCTGGATAATAAGGTATCTTCATGGCATTGTTACAGTAAATACATCAAAGCGATCCGCACGGACCGCGGCCCGGGAAGCCCGGAACGAACCGCACGGCCTGTGCGCCTCAACTCACCAGCTTCCTGAACCCGCAAACAATGGCCTGCTGGGGGGCCTTTTCAAGGAACGAAACCGGCAGGTCCCTGATCTCCCTGTGGTCCTTGCCCTGCCTCAGGCTCATCTGCCTGAGGGCCTCGAAGAGGTTGGCGGCGCTCACGCTCTTGGGGCACCTCGAAAAACACTGCTGGCACCCCACGCATAGCCACATGGAGTTCGCCTTTTTCACCTCTTCGACCTTGCCCAGCTGCAGAAACCTTATGGCCTGGCTCGGCGGCAGGTCCATCTCATACGACACCGGGCATCCACCGGAGCAGTTCCCGCACTGGTAGCAGTTTTTCAACACCTCGCCGCTTGAGCGTTCGATCTGCCGGATCGACGAACCTTCTATCTCCTGTTTGAAGAGCTTTATCTTCATGGCCTCCTTGCCGCGGGACCGTTCGTCACAGCCCCTCCATCCAGCCGAAGGGTGTAAGCCGACTCACCCTCTCCTGTACTCTTCGACCCCGCTCTTGAAGAGGTCCCCGCCGTAGATGTCGTTTACGACTATGGCCGGGAACTCCTCCACCTCGAGCCTCCTTATGGCCTCTGGGCCGAGGTCTTCGTACGCTATGACCTCGGCCTTCTTTATGCACTTCTTTATCAGCGCCGCCGCCCCGCCCACTGCGGCAAGGTAGACGGCCTTGTACCTTTTCATGGCCTCCACGACCTCGTCGGAACGCTGGCCCTTTCCTATGGTGGCCTTGAGCCCCAACTCGAGGAGCCTCGGCGTGTAGGCGTCCATCCTGCCGCTCGTTGTCGGGCCGGCCGAGCCGATGATCTCACCGGGCCTAGGCGGTGTGGGCCCCACGTAGTAGATTATCTGGCCCTTCAAATCGAACGGAAGCTCTTCGCCCCTGTCGAGGAGATCAATGAGCCTTTTGTGAGCGGCATCCCTCGCGGTATAGAGCACCCCTGTTATGAGGACCCTGT
The DNA here is from genome assembly GCA_015492495.1 of Deltaproteobacteria bacterium. Classification (GTDB taxonomy): domain Bacteria; phylum Desulfobacterota; class GWC2-55-46; order GWC2-55-46; family DRQE01; genus S146-62. The sequence goes on from WGEY01000096.1 coordinate 4,984, forward strand.
CACCGGCCCTCAGCCCCTCCACGTCGCCCTCTGAAAGGGGCGGGCTTATCCTTTTCGGTTCACTCATGGACGGCTGTCCTATCCTAAATAACGGTGCCGGACCCGAGGAATGCGGTTACGGGCTCATTCGTGATCCGGTTTAAATAATCGCTTCCTTGTGCCTGTCGGCATGGCACTGTATGTTGACCGCCACCGGGAGGCTTGCTATGTGGCACGGCGCGGCCTCCACGTGGACCGCGAGGGCCGTTATGGTGCCGCCGAATCCCATGGGCCCTATGCCAAGCCTGTTTATCTCCTCGAGGAGGTCCTCTTCGAGCGAGGCGAGCACTTCATCCGGATTGGGCCTTCCCACGGGCCTAAGGAGCGCCTCCTTGGCAAGGATCGCGGCCCATTCGAAGTTCCCGCCTATGCCCACGCCGACTATTATGGGCGGACAGGGGTTCCCACCGGCGACCCCGACGGTCTCGACGACAAAGTCCTTTATGCCCTTGAGCCCCTCCGCGGGCTTAAGCATCGCGAGCCTGCTCATGTTCTCGGAGCCGGCCCCCTTCGGTGCGACCCTTATCCTTATGGAATCTCCCTCCACGACCCTCGTGTGTATCACCGCAGGGGTATTGTCTCCGGTGTTCTCCCTGGTAAAGGGATCGCACACGGACTTTCTCAGGTAGCCCTCCCGGTATCCCTGCCTTACCCCCTCGTTTATCGCATCCTCAAGCGAGCCGTCCATGTGGACATCCCTTCCCACATCCACGAAAAAGACCGCAAGCCCCGTGTCCTGACACATGGGGGCCTCCTCGGCCGAGGCTATCTCGAAGTTTCTGATGATCTGCCCGAGGACGTCCCTGCCGAGCGGTGACTCCTCGCGCTCAAGGGCCGCCCTGAGCGCGGCCTTGACATCCTCGCCGAGCTCGCACGCAGCATCCCTGCAGAGCCGCTTTACCACCTCTGTTATCTCTTTGGTTGAAATATCTCTCAATGGAGCACCATGTATTACGTATCAATGACAAAGAAAATCCCCGCGGCCGCCCACCGGAGCGGTCTTACAGGTCCGCCTGCAACCTCAGAGGCCCAGTCCGGCCACAAGCTCCCTTATGGCCGCCACAGAGCGGTCGAAGTCCGCCCTCTCCCGGCTGTCGAGCTCTATCTCGATTATCTCCTCGACCCCGGAGCTTCCGAGCTTTGCCGGCACACCGACGAAGACGCCGTCAAGCCCGTAGCGGTCCTTGCAGTAGACCGCGCAGGGGATCACCCTCTTTTTATCCTTCAGTATCGCCTCGGCCATCTCGGCTACCGCCGCAGAGGGCGCGTAGTACGCGCTTCCTGTCTTAAGGAGCGCCACGATCTCCCCGCCTGCCTTCTTAGTCCTCTCCATGAGCGCGTCTATCCTCTCCGCGCTCAAAAGCTGCGGCAACGGGATGCCGGCCACGGTCGAATACCTTCCAAGCGGCACCATCTCGTCGGCATGCCCGCCTATGACCATGGCCTGCACGTCCTCGACCGACACGCCGAGCTCCATGGCTATGAAGGCCCTCAACCTCGAGGAGTCCAGCGCACCGGCCATGCCTATGACCCTTTCCGGCGGAAACCCGCTGAGCTTCCACGCGGTATGGACCATCACATCGAGCGGGTTGGTGACTACGATGATGATCGAGTCGGGGGCGTATCTTACGACCTCGGCCACGACCCCCTTCAATATGGCGCTGTTCTTGTCGATGAGGTCGCTTCGGCTCATGCCGGGCTTTCTGGCCAGCCCGGCGGTGATCACCACGAGGTCGCTTCCCGCGATATCTGCATAGTCATTGGTCCCCGCAATACAGGCATCGAACCCCGCCACCGGGGATGCCTCCATGATATCCAGGGCCTTTCCAGCCGGCATGCCCTCCACGATATCGACGAGCACTACGTCGGCTATCTCCTTAAGCCCTATCCAGAGGGCGGAATGCGCCCCCACATGGCCTGCACCGATTATGGATACCTTCTTACGAGCCACACTCCACCTCCTCGCCCTTTCAGTCCTCCGGCTTTTCGGAAAGAAACCACCCCCTGAACCTGCCGGCGGGACGACCGGCCGCCTGGCAGCCCCTTGCGTCGAGATCACCGGTTCATGGAGGCATGTAGTGTATACTGTATACATAAAATCCGGCCCTGTCAAGGACAATCTCCACGGACAATCACGGCAAAATACAGGGAAAACCGGCTGAAATAACCGCGAAAACCGCGTTTAGAATTTCCTTGACACATTGTTGCCCCTCTGTTAGTTTTACTTGTCTAACCAGGAAGATAATGGATATGCTAAGCCTGCTGATACCGCCGGACACTCGGGTCTCATCAGGCTGCAACAGGCTGAGACAACCATACTTATCGTACCTGAATAAAGACTCATATTTTTAAGGAGGAAGACAAGACCCATGAAGAAGAGGTATCTGCTTGCCCCGGGCCCCACACCCGTTCCCGAAAGGTCTCTGCTGGCCATGGCCCAGCCCATGATACACCACAGAACACCCCAGTTCTCGGAGATCTTCGCCGAGGCCTGTGAGCTGCTCAAATACGTCTTCCAGACGGATCAGGACGTCCTCATACTCGCATCATCCGGAACAGGGGCCATGGAAGGCTCCGTAACAAACCTCTTTTCGCCGGGGGACGAGGTGGTTGTCATAAACGGCGGAAAGTTCGGCGAGAGGTGGGGGCAGATATCAGAGGCATACGGCCTCAAGGTCCACTGGGTGAACGTGGAGTGGGGCAAGGCGGTCGACCCGGCCGTGGTAAAGGAACTGCTCGACGGCAATCCGAATATAAAAGGAGTGCTTTCGCAGGCGAGCGAGACATCGACGACCGTCCAGCACCCTGTAAAGGAGCTCGCAGAGCTTACAAGGGACCGCGAGTGCCTGCTCGTAGTCGACGGCATAACCGCCGTCGGCGTTTCGGACGTGCCCATGGACAAATGGGGTATAGACGTCCTCGTATCCGGCTCGCAGAAGGCCTTCATGCTGCCGTCGGGGCTCGCCTTCGTCGCGCTGAGCGAGAAGGCCTGGCGGTTCAACGAGAGATCCACCTGTCCGAGGTACTACTTCGACTTCAGGAAGGAGAGGAAGAACCTCGCCAAGAAGACCACGGCCTACACCCCGGCCGTATCGCTCATCACAGGCCTCAGGGAGTCGCTCCTCATGATAAAGGAGGAGGGGCTTCAGAACGTCTTCGCAAGGCACGCGAGGCTTGCCAGGGCGTCGAGGAGCGCGATGAAGGCGCTCGGCCTCAGGCTCCTTGCGCCGGAGAGCCCGAGCCTTGCGGCAACGGGGGTCTATGTCCCGGAGGGGGTGGACGGTGCGAAGTTCGTAAAGTACATGCGTGACGAGATGGGGGTCACGATGGCCGGAGGCCAGGACAAGCTCAAGGGCAGGATATTCCGCATCGCACACCTCGGCTACATCGACACATTCGACATCATCACAGCGGTCTCGGCCGTCGAGATGGCCCTGACCAAGTTCGGCCACGCCGTAACGCCCGGCAAGGGTGTGGCGGCGGCCCAGGAGATACTCCTTGAAGGCTACGTAAATCCGTAACCACGAACGATCGAGAAATAACGCGAGGACAAAGGGAAGATGAAAGTACTTATAAGCGACAACCTGTCGGAAGTAGCGGTTGAAGTATTCAAGAGCACGCCCGGGATCGAGTGTGACTTCGAGCCCAAGATAAGCCCGGAGGAGCTCTTGGAGAGGATCAAGGACTACCACGCTCTCGCCGTAAGGAGCAGGACCAAGGTCACAAGGGAGGTGCTCGAGGCCGCCCGGAACCTCAAGGTCATAGGACGGGCCGGAACCGGCGTGGACAACATCGACGTGGCCGAGGCCACCAAGCGCGGGATCATCGTAATGAACACCCCGGGGGGCAACACCATAACCACGGGTGAGCACGCCATAGCCATGATGCTCTCGCTTGCAAGGAACATCCCCCAGGCCACGGCATCGATGAGGAGGGGCGAATGGGAAAAGAAGAAGTTTCAGGGCACCGAGCTCACGGACAAGACGCTCGGCATACTCGGCGTTGGCAACATAGGGTCGGTTGTGGCATCAAGGGCGCAGGGGCTCAAGATGAACGTCATAGCCTATGACCCGTACATATCCGAGGAGGCGGCGGACAAGCTCGGCATAACCCTTGTGACACTCGACGAGCTGTACCGCAAGAGTGACTTCATCTCCATACACGTACCGCTTACGAATGAAACACGCAACCTCGTGGACAGAGAGGCCTTTGCGAAGATGAAAAGGGGTATAAGGCTCATAAACTGCGCCAGGGGCGGGATCGTGAACGAAGAGGACCTCGCCTGGGCCATCAAGGAAGGGATCGTCGCCGGGGCGGCAATAGATGTCTTCGAGAAGGAGCCGCCGCCCCCGGACAACCCTCTTCTGGGCCTTGACGAGGTGATCCTGACCCCGCACCTCGGCGCCTCGACGCAGGAGGCTCAGGAGAAGGTGGCCAAGGCCATAGCCGAACAGATCGTGGACTGCCTTACAAAAGGAAGCATCAGGAACGCAGTCAACGTCCCGAGCGTTCCGGCGGAGCTTCTGGCGGCCCTTGATCCGTACATAAAGCTCGGTGAAAAACTCGGCAGGTTCCAGGGGCAGATCCTTACCGGGGGCATAGAGGAGGTGACCGTCGAATACTCAGGTGATGTCGTGGCCTATGACATAGCCCCCATAACCATAGCCTGCATAAAGGGCATACTCGACCAGCTCATGGACCAGTACGTGAACTTCGTCAACGCGCCGCTGGTGGCGAAGGAACGGGGCATAAAGGTCGTGGAGGTCAAGAGCTCGAGGTCAACTGACTTTGCAAGCTCTGTGACCGTAAGTGTGAAAACGCGGGATGAAGAGCACGTGGTCGAGGGTGCGCTCTTCGGCAAGTCAGAGCCCAGGATAGTGAAGATAGACAAGTTCTTCCTCGACGCGGTGCCCGAGGGCTATCTCCTGGTGCTCCACAACGAGGACAAGCCCGGTGTCATAGGGAACGTGGGCACGCTCCTCGGTGACAACGGTGTCAACATAGCCAGGCTCCACCTGGGCCGCCAGAGCGTCGGCGGGGAGGCCGTAAGCGTCTGGAACATCGACACCCCGCTTTCAAAGGGGCTTATAGAAGAACTTCTCAAACTTCCCCACATACTGTCGGCAAAGGTCGTGGAGCTTTAGAAAGGGCCGTAATGCGCGTAAGCCCCCACCGGGCCAGCGCGGAGCTCATTGCGGACGATGGTCGATGATGAAGGTTCCGCCCGCCATATCCCTGCCCCAGGGCGTAAGGGACATACTGCCCGAGGAGGCCGAAAAGATAGCCGGTATCGAGTCGTCCATACTCTCGGTATTCAACGGGTACGGATTCAAGAGGGTCATAACCCCTCTCCTCGAATACGTGGACGTGCTCTCGCTCGGCATGGGACGCGAGCTCGAAAAGAGTGTCCTGAAGTTCATGGACCCGTCCACAGGCAGGGTAATGGCCATAAGGCCGGACATAACCCCCCAGGTGGCAAGGCTCGTTGCAACGAGGATGCGCGACTGCCCGCTGCCGCTCAAGCTCTACTACAATGAGAACGTACTCAGGTACCAGGAGCGTGGCGGAGCAAGGCCCGAAGAGGTCCTGCAGATAGGGGCCGAGTACGTAAGCGCCGAGGCTTCACCCGATATAGACGCCGAGATGATAGTGATGGCCGCCGATGCCTTGAAGGTGCTGGGGATAAAGGACTTCAAGATAGATATCGGCGACGTGGGCTTCGTAAAAAAGGTCCTCTCCAGGCTCCGGGTGGAAGAGAGTCAGATCAAGAGGATAAAGGATGCCGTGGCAAAGAAGGACAACTCGGGCCTCGAGTTGATACTCGACGAGACAGGTGACGCTATAGATGGCCGCGACAGAGAGATCCTACTTGCGCTCACCACCTTCTACGGCGAAGAGGAGGTCCTGGAAAAGGCGAAGGAGATATCCGGCGACCCGGAGGACGTGAAGTCACTCGATTACCTGCACAGCGTCCTCGATATAATCGCCTCAAAGGGCTTCAGGGACTCTATAACCATAGACCTCGGAGAGGTCCGCGGCTTCGACTACTACACAGGCATAATCTTCGAAGGCTTTGCCATGGGGGTCGGAAAACCCCTGCTCAGCGGGGGAAGGTACGACACGCTCGTGGAAAGGTACGGCTACCGGGCCCGCTCGACCGGCTTCGCATTCAACGTAGGAAACATAGTCCGGGTATTTGAAAACGCATAGCCGACGGATACGATTGACCCTCGCCGCAGGGGGCTCAAAAACACAATGCCGAGGCTTGAGACAGGAAGGGGTGTCATGGGCAAAAACGTCGTCATAGTGGGCGCACAGTGGGGGGACGAGGGCAAGGGCAAGGTGGTGGACATACTCAGCGAGTACGCCGACGTTGTGGTGCGCTTTCAGGGCGGCAACAACGCCGGCCACACCATCCTAGTCGGAGAGGACAAGATCATCCTCCACCTCATACCCTCGGGCATACTGCATCCCGGCAAGGTCTGCGTGATAGGAAACGGTGTCGTGGTCGACCCGGCGATACTCATCGAGGAGATAGAGGCCCTCGAAAAAAGGGGGCTCTTCCATCACGAGAACCTCCTGGTGAGCAAGGACGCCCACCTCATAATGCCCTACCACAAGAAGATCGACAACGCCAAGGAGCGGCTGAGGGGCAGCGGGAGAATCGGGACCACGGGAAGGGGCATAGGACCGGCTTACGCCGACAAGGTCTCGAGGTGCGGGATAAAGTGCGGGGATCTTCTGAGGGAAGAGGACTTCAGGTTCAAGCTCAAGACGAACCTTCTCGAAAAGAACCATTATCTTACCACCATATTCCATGAAGAGGGGTACGAGATCCACGACATATACCACGAGTACTCGGCGTACGGCGAAAAGATAGGCCGCTACATAACGGACACCTCGGTCTTCCTCAACGATTCGATAAGGGAGGAGAAGTCCATCCTTTTCGAGGGCGCACAGGGCACGCTGCTGGACATAGACCACGGCACCTATCCTTACGTCACCTCCAGCAACACCGTGGCAGGCCAGGCAGCCACAGGAAGCGGCATAGGGCCTACTCGTATAGACACGGTCATAGGCATTGCAAAGGCCTATACCACCAGGGTCGGAGAAGGCCCCTTCCCCACCGAGCTCGATGAAGAGGAGGAGGCCCACCTGCGCGAGATGGGCGGTGAATACGGCGCCACCACCGGCCGGCCCAGGAGGTGCGGCTGGTTCGACGCCGTGAGCACAGGGTACGCGGCCCGGGTAAACGGCATGGACGGGCTCGTGCTCACCAAGCTGGACGTACTGGACGGGCTCAAGGAGATAAAGATATGCACGGCCTACAGGTACGGGGGAGAGCTTATCCGAAACTTCCCGACTGAGACCAGCATACTGAACGCCTGCGAGCCTTCATACGAGACCATGGAGGGGTGGCTTGAGAGCACGCAGGGCGCAAAGGACTTCTCTGACCTGCCCAGGAATGCACAACGCTATGTCAGGAGGATCGAGGAGCTCATCGGTGTCGAGGTCGTCATGGTATCGGTCGGCGCCGAGAGAAAAGAGGCCGTGATGCTGAAAAACCCCTTCTGCTGACGCCGACCCGCATTCTGAAGAACGCTCCGCCTCTTTCGGACCTTCTTTATAATTGACTCGACACCGAATCTGTGTTATAGAAGGTTTTATTTTTATTTTGGGCCCCTTAACCGTTAAGGGAAACGAGCCCTGGCCCCGTATGGACAACGATAAAAAGGGAGGCCCCGATAAGAAGGGAAGTCTCGGAGGAGTTCTCTTTCTCAGCTCCATCGGCATGTCGATGGTGGCCTCCATACTTATCGGGCTCGTAATCGGCATATATCTGGACAGATACTTCGACACGAAGCCGTGGCTCACCATAATATTCATCTTCATAGGTGTAGCCGCCGGGTTCAAGAACATATATAACACCGTCAAAAAATATGGCTTCAAAAACCATTGATTCGAAGATGGCCGTGCCGCACCTGACGGCGGTCGCCTTGAGGGTCGGCCTTGTGAACCTCGCAATGTGGCTCATAGGCTTCGCAGTATCGCTCAGGGTGGACTTCGATACGGCCGTTGCCTTTACCGCGGGGGTCGCCTCCGGTGTATTAAACCTCTACCTATACATGAGGATAGTGAAAAAGGGCATAACCAAGCCCTTAGAAGAGATGGCCGGGTTCATAATAAGCAGGTATTACGGAAAATTCTTCATCATAATACTGCTCCTGACGGGCCTGATATGGAGGCTCAAGCTCAACGCCCTGCCGCTTCTCCTGGGGTTTGTCGGCACCATCATGGCAACGATAGTAACCATGGTCTTTATTTCGAGAAAGGAGTACATATAGGATGCATGACATTATCCTGCCGACGTTCGGGCTGCCGATACATACGGTCCTCATGCTGTATGCTACTTTGGTGCTTCTTGTCTTCTCCCTCATCGTAAGGAGCAGGCTTTCGCTGGTTCCAGGAAAACTCCAGAGCATCGTGGAGATGATCGTCGAGGCGCTTGCGAACCAGTGTGAAGACATAATGGGACACCGCGGCATCAAATATGTGCCGTTCATAGCAACGTTCTTCATATTCATACTTCTTTCGAACGCCTTCGGTCTCGTGCCCGGGCTTCTGCCGCCTACCGCGGACCTGAACAACACCGTAGGGCTTGCGCTGATAGTCTTCTTCGCCACCCACATAATAGGGCTCAAGACGCACGGGCCTAAGTACTTCAAGCACTTCATCGGGCCGTACATAGCCATGGCCCCGCTGATGATACCGATCGAGGTCATAGGACATCTGGCAAGGCCGTTCTCGCTTTCGCTGCGACTGTTCGCCAACATGATGGGGCATGAACAGATCGTCGTGGTCCTGTTGATACTCATGCCCATAGCGTATCCGCTCCTGGCCTTCTCAACGATACTGGGCATACTCGTCATCATAATCCAGGCGTTCGTGTTCACGCTGCTTACCATGGCCTACATAGGCGGGGCACTGGAGGAAGGACATTGATAGTCAGGGAAAAAAAACTTGACTTTACAGGGCTAAAACGTTAAAGTTCTCTATCCTAAAAATCAGGAGGTGTGGTTGATGAAGTTGGGAAAAAGGATGCTCTTCGGAATCACGAGTCTTGCCGTGCTCTTTTCGACAAGCGGCATGGCCTTAGCAGCGGAAGAGGCGGCGGCCAAGGGTTCTTCGGTTGACGGCACCACCCTGTCGGTGCTCTTCATAGCGGCCGCCTTCGCCATAGCCATCGGGATCATCGCCCCGGCGCATGGACAGGGCAAGGCCGTTGTTGCGGCATGTGAGGGAATGGCAAGAAACCCCGGCATAGCCGGTAAGCTCATGACAACCATGATCCTTGGATTGGCCATGATGGAGTCTCTCGCCATCTATGCCCTGGTTGTCGCCCTCATATTGCTCCTTGCAAACCCCTTTATATAACCGGAAAGAGGGCCGGCAGGCAGGCGGCTGAGCCGACCCTCCGGTTGCCGTGAAGTCATACACTTCAGGTGACCGTATGCACATACGACACCGATACGATCCCCCGCTATCCGGATTTGAATAGCGGGGGATTTTTTCTTTCTTCTGCAAGAGGGACGGGGACTTCCACCGCGCCCCCTCACATTAAGTTCGGAACCATGCGGAGGCTCCGACCCGAGGCGCGCGGCACCTAAACCACCTTGACAGGCCTTTGAAAATACTTATATAATATCTACCGTTAGCAGTCGACCACATAGAGTGCCAAGGAAAGACGGAGAGGTGCCAGAGATGAGTTTGCCGGTAGTAAGCGACTCCCTACAGAATTATCTTGCCGAGATAAACCGTTTTCCAATACTTTCAAAGGAAGAGGAGTTCAGGCTGGCGGTGCGTTATTACGAAAAAAAGGACGTGGACGCCGCCCATACGCTTGTCACATCGAATCTGCGGTTCGTTGTCAAGGTGGCCCTTGAGTACCGCAACTACGGGGTAAGCCTAAAGGACCTGATCCAGGAGGGCAACATAGGGCTCATGACCGCCGTAAAGAAGTTCAACCCCTACAAGGGCTACAGGCTCATCACATATGCCGTGTGGTGGATAAGGTCCTTCATACAGGACTACATCCTGAGGACAAGGGGGCTGGTGAGACGGGGCTCAAAGGAGCTCAAAAAGAAGCTCTTCTACAGGAACATGCCTGCACTGGGCCAGGGCTGCGAGGCATCGGGTAGCGACGTGCGGAACGAAGTGACCGATGAAACCTCGGCCTGGACGATAACGACGAACGATCTTTACCTCGACACCCCCATAAGCGATGACGACATGAAAACGCACCTCGACGGCCTGGTAGACCCCAACGCATCGCAGGAAGAGCTGGTGGCGGAAAGCGAGGTCGAGGCCATAGTCAAAAGAGACATCACGAGGGCGCTTGCGCTGCTCGATGAAAGGGAGCGTTTTGTCATCGAAAACAGGGTGATGGCCGAAAAGCCCCGAAGCCTCCAGCGCATAGGAGATGAGCTCGGCCTTACAAGAGAGCGCGTCAGGCAGATAGAGGGCACAGCGCTAAGGAAACTCCAAAAGGCGCTCTCGGACTCGTACGTTGGTCTTCACAGCAGGCCGGCGCTGCCCGCATCGGTAGAGTAAGCCGCCGTTTTCCACCCAAGGCCAGACCGCACCTTTATTTCAGCCCCTTCAAGGGGCGGAATCCACATTTTCCCTTTACATATAACCGAAAATGATGCAATTTAGTATCAGCCGGACGAAAAAGGGCCCCTTGCGCGAGAAGGAGGATTTTTTGGGGAATCGACCCACTGTTGCGCTGATAGACATCAATGCACTCGGGAACAACTACAGGCGTATACGCGGGCTCATACAAGCTTCTACCGGAATGATGGCCGTGGTAAAGGCTAACGCCTACGGCCACGGGGATGTGGAGGTCTCCAGGGAACTCGAGGCCCTGGGATGCGAGTTCTTCGGTGTGGCCTTCGCCGGCGAAGGCGCAAGGCTCAGGGAGGCCGGCATACAGAGCCCCATCGTGGTACTCGGCGGCGTAACACCGGAGGAGATAGAGGAAGTCTTCCGCTTCGAGCTAACCCCTGTCGTATACGACATCAAGACCGCCGGGCTTCTGAACAAACATGCGGCGAGGACCGGTAAGAGAAGGCCCGTACACGTAAAGATAGATTCAGGGATGGGACGCCTCGGGCTTCTGCCCGAAGACGTCCCCCTGTTTTTCAGGCGGTTCGCAGCCTTGGACAACCTCTTTCTGGAAGGCATGCTCTCGCACTTCGCGGAAACGTACGGTGAGGACAGTGCCTTTTCGGAAAAGCAGCTTTCAACGTTCCTCCACGCCGTCGATACAGCGCGAAAGACGGGTTGCAGCCCTGTTTATACGTACATGGCCAACAGTGCGGCGATTGTGGACTTCAGGAAAAGCCACTTCAACCTCGTAAGACCAGGGCTCATGCTCTACGGGGTCTACCCCGAATCAGGGCTCAGGGAGAAGATACGGCTCGATCCGGTGCTCAGCCTCAAGACCAGGATACTGCAGCTTAAGAAGGTCCCGCCGGGCTTTTCTGTAAGCTACGGCAGGACGTTCGTCACATCGAGGGAGAGCCTCATAGCCACGATCCCCATAGGTTACGGTGACGGCTTGCCGCGCAGCCTCACGGGCAGGGGCGAGGTCATAGTAAGGGGACGCCGCGCCCCCATGGTCGGCGCCATATGCATGGACCTCACCATGGTCGACGTCACCGGAATAGACGGCGTAGAGGCCGGCGACGATGTGGTCCTCATAGGGACCCAGGACGGAGAGACCATCACGGCGGAGGAGATCGCGGAGAAGGCGGGCACGATCCCCTACGAAGTGCTCTGCAGCATCTCAGGAAGGGTGCCCAGGCTGACCGTATGAGAGAATTTTTCGAAAGATTGGGGCTTATGGCCGAGAAGGCCGTAGTAACGACAGGGCAGATAATAATAATGCTCTTCCAGGCCGTCTACTACCTCTTCCTGCCCCCCTTCAAATTCAGAAACATGTTCAAGCAGATGGAGTTCGTGGGCGTAAGGAGCCTCTTCGTCGTGGTGCTCACCGGCTCCTTCACCGGAATGGTCCTGGCCATGCAGGGCTACAACGCCCTGAAGAGGTTCGGCGCAGAGAGCCTCGTGGGCCCCACTGTGGCGCTCAGCATGGCCAGGGAGCTGGGCCCGGTTCTTACGGGCCTCATGGTCACCGGCAGGGCAGGCTCCGCCATGGCGACCGAGCTCGGCACCATGCGCGTGACCGAACAGATAGACGCGCTCTACACGATGGCCATAAACCCGGTTAAATACCTCGTCACGCCGCGCATCGTGGCCGGAGTGCTGATGCTCCCGGTGCTCGCCATCATAACCGACTTCGTGGGTGTCCTCGGCGGATACTTCGTAGGGGTCAAGCTGCTCGGCATAAACCCCGGGGTCTACATAGGCAGGACCATCGACTTCGTGAGCGTGAACGACATATTCTACGGGCTGACGAAGTCAGCCGTCTTCGGCCTCATAATAACGCTCATATCGAGCTTCCAGGGCTACCACGCAAGCGGAGGGGCCGAAGGGGTCGGGCGGGCGGCAACGAGCGCCGTTGTGCTCAGCTGCGTGCTCATACTTGTTTCGGACTACTTCCTTACCTCCATAATGTTCTAAACCTTGAAAGAACGCTTGATGTTATGATAGAAATTAGGGAGCTGAAGAAGTCCTTCAACGGCAAGGTCGTGCTCGACGGCGTGAACCTTGACATCAAACGGGGCGAGATATCGGTCATAATAGGCAGAAGCGGCGAGGGCAAAAGCGTACTTATAAAGCACATAATAGGGCTCCTTAAGCCCGACTCCGGAAGGATACTCCTTGACGGCAAGGACATAACCACCATGAGCGAAAAGGAGTTCCGCGAGGTGCTCAAGCGCTTCGGCATGCTCTTCCAGGGCGCCGCACTCTTCGACTCGATGACCGTTGAAGAGAACGTGGGGTTCGCCCTGAGGGAACACACAGACCTTCCGGACAGCACCATAAGGAAGATCGTGAAGGAAAAGCTCAAGCGGGTCGGCCTCGAGGGTGTGGAGTCGATGATGCCAGCGGACCTCAGCGGCGGTATGAAAAAACGGGTCGGACTCGCAAGGGCTATAGCCATGGACCCCGAGATAGTCCTCTTCGATGAGCCGACGACAGGGCTCGATCCGATAATGAGCGACTCCATCGCGGACCTGATGCTAGACACCCAGAGGGCGCTCAAGACGACCTACGTAGTCATCACGCACGACATCAACCTCACCTACAAGATAGCCGACATGGTGGCCATGCTGCACCAGGGCAGGATCATAGAAAAGGGCACGGTGGAAGAGATGAAGGCAAACCCCAACCCCATACTGCGCCAGTTCCTCGAGGGAAGGGCCGAGGGGCCGATAAAGGTCTTCTGAAGGCCTGGGGCGCGGGCCGGCGACTCCGGTGAAAGAGTTTTTCGTATATGGTAAAACTAAGCGCTGAAGCAAAGGTAGGCATCTTCGTGTTGATAGGGATCATCCTTCTTGCGTACATGTCCCTGAGGGTGGGCGGTATGAGGTTCGGCAAGGAGGAAGGCTACACGCTGACGGTGAAGCTCGACAACGCGGCCGGACTCGACAGGGACGCCTCGGTCAAGGTCGCAGGCGTGGAGGTCGGCAGGATCAAGGATATCAAGCTCCAGGATCACAAGGCGGTGGTGGTGCTGAGGATCAAGCCGGGGGTCAGGATAGGCAGGGACTTCACCGCCGCGCTAAAGACCAGCGGGCTCCTCGGTGAAAAGTACCTCGAGCTCATACCTGGCTCGCCCAACGCTCCGTACCTCGAGGAGGGCGAGGAGATAACGCGGGTGAGGGCCTATGCGGACGTGGACAAGCTTATAGCAGACCTCTCCGAGGTGGCGGTGGATATAAAGAAGGTCACCGGGTCCATGGCCAAGGTCCTCGGCGGAGAGGCAGGCGCTGCCTCGCTCAGCAACATCGTAAGTAACCTCGAAGAGATAACCTACAACATAAACGCCGTGGTCGAACAGAACGACGAGAGGCTGTCGACCGTGCTGGCGAACCTCGAGGTATTCTCCGACTCCATAAAGGAAGTGGCAGCGGGGCTGAACGTCCTCATAAAGGAAAACAGGGACGACTTCACCGCAGGTGTCACAAACCTCAAAGCGGCCATGGAGACGCTCAACAGCATGGCGCCCGAGATAAAGCACACAGTATCGTCCATACAGAGGATAGCAAGGCGGATAGACGAAGGGCAGGGCACCATCGGAAAGCTCATAAACGACGACACAACCCATGAAAAGCTCAACAGGACGCTCACCGGCATCAACTCTTTCATAGACAAGACCCAGCGTTTCCGTCTGTACGTGGGCTACAGGGGCGAGTACCTCTTTGATGCCGACGACACCAAGAGCTACCTGTCCCTCAGGATCCAGCCCAAGGCCGACAAGTACTACCTCATAGACATAGTGGACGACCCCAGGGGGAATCGCCGGACGACCAAGACAGAGGTGACCGAGGGCGGCTCGACCAGGACCGTTGAAACCACGAAGACCTCGGACGAGATAAAGTTCTCCGCCCAGATCGCAAAGAGGTTCGGTGACCTGGCCCTGAGGGGCGGCATAATCGAATCCACCGGAGGCCTCGGCGCGGACTACTACATGTTCAAGGACAGGCTCAAGCTTACGCTTGAGGCATTCGACTTCCACAAGGACAGGAACCCCCGCCTGAAGGCCGGCGCGTTCATGTATCTCAACAAGTACTTCTTCATAACGGCGGGCTACGACGACTTCATAAGCGACGTGGGGCTGGAATCCGCGTACGTAGGGGTGGGGCTGGAGTTCGAGGATGACGACCTGAAGTACCTCTTCTCAAGCGTCCCGCCCATAAGCTTTTAACAGGACCGCCAGAGCCCATGTCCGAACCCCTCAGAACCCAGTCTCCCCGATTCGGCATAGCAATAGACATCGGCACCACCACCCTCGCCGCAGGCCTTGTGCGCACGGACGACGGCGGAACCCTCGGGACAGCCTCCATGCCCAACCCCCAGTCAAGGTGGGGCATGGATGTGCTTTCAAGAATAAATGCGATAGCAGAAGACCCTTCTCTGCTCGGCGAGCTCAACCGTGCGGTCGTCGACGCATGCAACGGACTGATATCCGAACTCATAGAGGCTTCCGGGCTCGACAGGGGCGGGATGGCCGAGATCACGGCGGCCGGCAACCCGGCGATGGAACACATCCTTCTCGGCATATCACCCGAGTCCATGGCCAAGGTCCCCTACAGGCCCGCGTTCAAGGATTCGAGGCGTATCCGCGCCGCAGAGGCGAGTCTTGACGCGCCTGCCGAGACGATGCTATACGTCTTCCCGCTCATAGGTGGATTTGTGGGCGGGGACGCTGTGGCCGCAGCCCTCGCAACCGGCATATCAAGGACCGCTGAAAAGACCCTGACGATTGACATAGGTACGAATAGTGAGATAATATTGTCTACTCGGCAGCGTATCTTCGCAACCTCCGCGGCGGCAGGCCCGGCCTTCGAGGCCGGCCAGATAAGGCACGGCATGACCGCTGAGGCAGGGGCCATATGCGGGGTCAAGGCCAATGGCGATGAAATAAGGCTCGACGTGATAGGAGGTGTCACCCCGAAGGGCATCTGCGGCTCCGGACTGGTCGAAGCGGTCTCGGAGCTCCTTAGAGCTGGCATAGTGGACGAGACAGGAAGGATAAGGTCCCCGGAAGAGGTGGCAACGAACCTCGCAAACAGGATAAGTACATCAGAGGGGGGAAGCAGCTTCGTCCTCTTCAGGGGCCCTGCCGCTGAAATAACCCTTGATCAGTCCGACATAAGGGCTTTGCAGGTCGCCAAGGCCGCCATACGTGCCGGAATATCCGTCCTCCTCGAAAGATCGGGGACCGCTCGAGAGGAGATTGAAAGGGTCTATGTGGCCGGCGCCTTCGGGAGCCACATAAAGGATGAGGCGCTCGCGAGGATCGGGCTACTTGACAAAGGCTGGCTCGGCAGGGTTGAAAGCGTCGGCGACGCAGCCCTTGAAGGCGCCAAGCTCGCGCTCCTCGGCGAGGACCCGAAGAAAGAGGCGGAAGAGATAGCACGCAGGACAAGCTACGTGTCCCTTTCCGGGAGCAGGCATTTTGAAAGGGAATTCATCCGGAACATGAACTTTACGCAACAATAAGAAAGGAGCATGGAACGATACGATGAGAAAGATCCGCAGGGCCATCATAAGCGTGACCGACAAGGAAAGGATCGTCGAGTTCGCGCGGGAGCTTTCATCCATGGGGGTGGAGATAATATCCACCGGCGGCACGGGCGAACTGTTGAAAAAGGAAGGGATAAACATCATACCGATCTCATCCTACACCGGGTTTCCGGAGATGCTCGACGGCAGGGTAAAGACGCTGCATCCGAAGATCCACGGCGGCATACTCGGGATAAGGGACAACAAGGAGCACTCCAGGCAGATGGAGGACTACGGGATCCTTCCCATAGACATGGTCGTCGTGAACCTCTACGCCTTTGAAAAGACCGTCTCTAGCGCCTGCACGCTCGACGAGGCCATAGAGCAGATCGACATAGGCGGCCCCACGATGATAAGGGCCGCGGCCAAGAACTTCCGTTTTGTAGCGTGCGTGGTGGATCCAGCGGACTACCGGTCCATCATCGAAGAGATGAAAGAAAACGGCGGCTCGCTGTCCGGCAAGACCCGCTTCAGGCTGGCCAGGAAGGTCTTCGAGCTTACCGCCCGTTATGACGGGGCCATATCGAACTACCTCGGAACCTTTTCTGACGGAGAAGAAAGGACCGGTGAGTTCCCGGCAACCTTCAGCTCACAGTTCAAGAAGATCCAGGACCTGCGTTACGGGGAGAACCCACACCAGAAGGCCGCGTTCTACGGCACCATACCGGCCCAACCATCGACCCTTGCGACCGCGGTAAAACACCAGGGCAAGGAGCTCTCATTCAACAACATACTCGACCTCAACTCGGCCCTCGAGATATCAAGGGAGTTCCACGAGCCCGCATGCGTCATAATCAAGCACAACAACCCCTGCGGCGTGGCGGAGAGCAAGGAGGGCCTTGTGAGGGCCTATGAGCTGGCACTCGCCTGCGACAGCAAATCGGCCTTCGGGGGTATCGTGGGCTTCAACGGGCCGGTGACGGGAGAGCTCGCAGAGAGGTTGACGGAGATCTTTCTCGAAGCCGTGGTGGCGCCCGGGTTCGACGGCGACGCGCTAGAGGTATTCAAGAGAAAAAAGAACCTGAGAGTGATAGAGGTCGAAGCCCCGTCCGGGGACTACGCACCCGCAGGCTACGATACAAAGAGGGTCTCGGGCGGCATGCTGCTCCAAACACTCGATGCAGAGAGCGCATCGGATCTTAAAACGGTCACCGAAAGGGCGCCGACGGAAGAAGAACTCGCGGACCTTCTCTTTGCATGGAACGTATGCAAGCACGTAAAGAGCAACGCCATCGTCTTTGCAAAGGACCGCAGGAGCACAGGGATCGGCGCAGGCCAGATGTCCAGGATAGACTCGACCCGGATAGCCGCGATGAAGGCAAAGGATGCAGGGCTCTCCCTCAAGGGATGCGTCATGGCCTCGGACGCCTTCTTCCCCTTCAGGGACAATGTGGACCTGGCCGCCCGGGAGGGTGTCTCGGCCATAATACAGCCCGGGGGCTCCATAAGGGACGAAGAGGTTATAAAGGCCTCCGACGAACACGGCATGGCCATGGTATTCACCGGGACAAGGCACTTCAAGCACTGACCAGGACCACGGCCCTGCCGTGTAAAAAGGAGAGGAAGTCAAGCACATGAAGATACTCGTGGTAGGTGGAGGCGGCAGGGAGGACGCGCTTGCCTGGAAGCTCTCACAAAGCAGACTCGCAGAAAAGATCTTCATCGCCCCAGGAAACGCCGGCACATCGATGCGCGGAGAAAACGTCCCCATAAGCGCGGACGACATAGACGGGCTCAGGGAATTCGCCTTAAGGGAGTCGGTGGACCTTACCGTGGTGGGACCGGAGTTGCCGCTGACCATGGGTATTGTAGATGCATTCGAAGAGGCCGGCCTCAAGGTATTCGGGCCTTCACGAAAGGCCGCTCAGCTGGAGGGGAGCAAGGTCTTCAGCAAGGAGCTCATGACAAGGCTCGGCATTCCCACGGCAAGGTACCGGAAGTTCACGGACCCGGTCGAGGCCAGGGCCTTTGTCGAGGGACTTAACTCCCAGGTGGTCATAAAGGCCGACGGCCTTGCCGCCGGCAAGGGGGCCATAGTCTGCCAGACCATGGACGAGGCCCTCAAGGCAACCGATACCATCATGGTCAAGAGGGCCTTCGGCGATGCAGGTGCGAGTGTCGTTGTGGAGGAGTTCCTCTCCGGCGAGGAGGCGTCGTTCATAGCCGTAACCGACGGCACGACCGTACTGCCCCTCGCCCCCGCGCAGGACCACAAGGCTATCTATGAAGGCGACAGGGGCCCCAACACCGGCGGTATGGGCGCATACAGCCCTGCACCGGTCGTAACGAAGGCCATGGAAAGGGAGATAACCGAGAGGATAATGGAGCCGGTTGTAAGGGCCATGAAAGAGGCTGGGACCCCTTACAGCGGTGTACTCTACGCCGGTCTCATGTTGACCGAGAACGGCCCCATGGTCCTTGAGTTCAACTGCCGCTTCGGAGACCCCGAGGCACAGCCGATACTCATGCGCCTCAAAAACGACCTCGTCGAGGTACTCCTTGCATCGGTCGAAGGCAGGCTCCACGAAATCGAGCTTGACTGGGACGACAGGGCGGCCGTATGCGTTGTAATGGCCTCAGAGGGTTATCCCGGAAGCTACGAGAAGGGCAAGGAGATACACGGGCTGGACGAGGCGGTAAAGGTGGAAGATGTCGTGGTCTTTCATGCCGGCACGGCCGAGGTCGACGGCCGCATCGTGACCGCCGGCGGAAGGGTCCTCGGTGTGACGGGGCTCGGCACAGACATCGGTGACGCAATAAAAAGAACCTACAGTGTAGTGGAGATGATAAGCTGGGAAGGCGTATACTACCGCAGGGACATAGGTGCAAAGGCATTGAGAAGATAGACGAAGGAGGAGAAGATGGATAACAAACCGCTCGTTCTTATACTCATGGGAAGCGACTCGGACCTGCCGGTGATGGAAGAAGCGGCCGGTATTTTGGATCACTTCGATATACCCTATGAGCTGACCATCTCTTCAGCCCACAGGACGCCGGCAAGGACCGCACGCCTTGTAAGGAGTGCGGAAAGGAGGGGGGTGAAGGTCGTCATAGCCGGGGCCGGGGCCGCGGCGCACCTGGCCGGCTTCATAGCCGCAGAGACCACGCTGCCGGTCGTGGGCGTACCCATAGACTCGAGCCCCCTCAAGGGAATGGATTCGCTCCTTGCAACCGTACAGATGCCGGGCGGTGTGCCCGTGGCCACCATGGCCATAGGCAAGGCCGGGGCGAGGAACGCGGGGATACTGGCTGCACAGATACTTTCTACAGCGGACCAGGACCTTGCGGCGAAGTTGAAGAAGTTCCGCAAGGACCAGGCGCGCAAGGTCGAGCTCAAGGCGAAGAATCTTTCAAAAAAACGCTCACAGGGTTGAAGAAGAGACCGCTCATACTCTCACAGGAGGACGACCTATATGAGGCCGTTACGGTACTCAGGCGAGGCGGAGTTATCGCCTACCCCACCGAGACCTTCTACGGTCTCGCTGCGGACCCGTTCAACGCAAAGGCGGTGGAAAGGGTCTTCGCCCTGAAAAGACGCCCCGCTGACAAACCGCTTTCCCTGATAGTCAAGGACATGGCCATGCTGAAGAGGGTGGTAGGGGACGTGCCGCCGGTTGCCGTGGGGTTGATCCGGCGGTACTGGCCCGGACCGCTCACCATCGTTTTCGAGGCCGCAAAGGACCTCCCGCCGGTCGTCACCGCCGGTACCTGTAAGATAGCCGTAAGGATATCGAGCAGCCCCGTTGCCATGAGGCTTGTTACGGAGCTCGGCTCCCCTGTTACGGCGACCAGCGCCAACCCCTCCGGCAGCCCGCCCGCCGCAACAGTCCGGCAGGTCATAGACTACTTCAACGGCACAATAGACATAGTCATCGACGCAGGAGAGCTCCCCGGCAGGCTCGGCTCCACCGTAGTCGATGTCACGGGCAACCTCGTAACACTCGTGCGCGAGGGCGAGATACCGTACTCGGAGCTATCCGAAGGGTCATTGTAGGCAGCCCTGGCACCACTTCCCGGCCTCCTTGCCCCTGACTTCCGCATCCTTAAGCTCAGCGTATCCACACCTAAAAAGGCGCCGTGTGGCTTCTTGACAGCGCACATCCAGGTTAAGGGCCTAAAGTTTCGAGGCATCTGCGCCGATATAGCAATCAGGAGGAAAGGAAAGTGCATCTTAGAGACAAGGGGGACCCATGATAAAGACATATGATGTGGCACTTTCCGGCATCCGGGCCGCGCGTACCATCATGGACGTCACGGCGCGTAATGTCGCCAACGCAAACACCGACGGCTTCAAGAAAGACCGCGCGGTACTCAGCGAAGGGGCGGACGGCGGGGTGGTCGTTGATATAGAAAAGGTTACGGACCGCGGCCCTGTAAGACAGACCCCCGACGGCAAGGAGGTCGAGGCCTCCAACGTCAACCTCGTTGAAGAAACGGGCGCCCGCATCACCGCCCTGCGCTCCCTGGAGGCGAATGTCGCTGCCTTCAGGACGGCCGATGAGATGGAAAGAAGCCTCCTGGATATATTCGTTTAGAGCCAGCCCGGGACGGTTTTACGCCTCGAATGCCCTCCCGTAACAGGTACGCTCGCGGGCCGTTGCGGGATGGTCCGGCCCTGTGCTTCATCCCCGGGTCTCTTCTATGATCGAATCGTCGGGTGTGATGATGAAGGTTGCGGTCAGCGGCAACGCGACCCTCCAGCTCTTTTCGAAGAGCGCCACATGGACCTCGAGGTTACCGCCCGGCTCGTCCACCCAGGCGGACTCGACCTCTACGTCGTAGCCCACGTCGTCGTTCTTGCCACCCACCTCGTAGGACAGGATGTTCGAAGCCCCCATGAATGTGGAAAGCTTTGAATGGGGCATATCCTTTATCTTTTTCAATTCCTCTTCAAGCACCTCTTCGGCATCGGGATTGTCCAGCCTTTCTATCTCCATCCGTCAACCTCCACAACTTCTTTTTTCGGGTATTTTAACACACCGCAGAGCGCAGTTCACCCCCTTTTCATCCTCACCGCGAAGAACCCGTCGAGTCCGTGCAGGTGTGGGTACGACCTGAAGTAACCGTTCCCGTCGACAAGGGCCCTGCACTCCGGCGGAATATACATTGAAGCGTCTTCGACGTGAAACTCCCCGTGTCCCTTGAGGAACCACTCCACCACCTCGTCGGTCTCCTCGGGCTCGAAGGTGCATACCGAGTAGACAAGCCTTCCGCCTGTACGTACGTACTTCGAAAGGTTGTCAAGCAACCTCTTCTGGGTCGACGAGAGCCCTTCGAGGTCCCCCTCCTTCCTCCTCAGCTTTATCTCCGGCGTCCTTCTTATGACCCCGAGCCCCGAACAGGGTGCGTCCACCAGCACCGCGTCGAAGCCCTCCCCCGGCACTGTGCCCTGCCTTAGCTCCGCCGGCAGGCCTGAGAGCGCGGGCTGCAGCGCAAGGCCTGCGGCGTCGGCCTGGAACGTCCGGATTATATCCACGCCGAACCTCTTCGCCAGCTTATCGACGAGCCTCAACCTCGATGCGTGTTTGTCCATCGCGTACACGACACCGCGGTTCTCCATTATCTGCGCGATATGTATGCTCTTTCCCCCGGGCGCGGCACAGGCGTCGAGCACCGACTCGCCGGGCTCGGGGGAAAGCAGCAACGGCACAAGCTGGGAGGCCTCATCCTGTATGTAAAAGCGGCGGTCCTTCGTACCAAGCCTCCCCCTCTGCCCCACTGTTATCTCGATGCCCGCCGGTGAATACCTGGTCTTTTCGGACTCTATACCCTCTGCCTCCAGCTCCTTCAGGAGCTCGTCCCTCGTAAGGGCCAGCGTGTTGGTCCTTATCGTCACGGGCGGAACCCTAAGGTTGGCCTGGCAAAGCTCAATGGCCTCCTTTATGCCGTATCTCCTTATCCACCTCTCCACGAGCCACTGGGGGTGAGAGAAGACCACGGATACATACCTTACCGGCTCTCTCTTGAGCAGCGGGAACGAGATGGCGCTCCTTGCCGAATCCACCATCCTCAGGACAGCGTTCACGAAGCCCGCCTTCCTGAACCCCCCGGGTTTTACAAGCTCCACCGTCTCCGAGACCGCGGCCTGGGGCGGTATCCTCGTAAGAAACAGGAGCTGGTAGACACCCATCCTGAGGGCGCACAGCACCCTGTGCTCGAGTTTTTTCGTCTTTATCTTTGAAAAGCAGTCTATTATCCAGTCTATCTTTATCTGCCACCTGAGAACTCCGTAGACGAGCTCGGTCGCAAGCGCCCTGTCGGCCTCACCGAGGCCCTTAAGCTCACGGTCGAGCAGTATGTCGGCGTAGGCGCCGCCCGCCTCCACGCGGGTGAGTATCTCAAGTGCAACCCCTCTTGCGCTCCTGACCGTCGGATTCTTCGTCAACTTCCATGCACCCCGCTCAAAAAGAAGGTTCACGCTGCATTCCCGGCGTCCGCGAAGCAGGCTCGGGTGTATCCCGAAACAGCGAAACGCCAGAGTACAGTTTACCATGGACGCAGCCGCTGTCAAACACACAACCGGCAGGCAAGTGCGTACAGGCAAGGCCCTCTTCGTGCCGCCCGGGTGCAAAGGCGAGCCGGGCTTCCTTGCAAAGCCCAGCGCTTCTCTGATACTATGTATACATGATAGAAGAACGTGGAAAAGTGATAGAGGTCAAGGACGATACGGCACTCATAAGGGCCGCAAAGACGGGGGCCTGCGAAAAGTGCGTATCCAAGAAGGTCTGCAAGGGCATCACCGATACGGAGATGCTCATAGAGGCTCTGAACCCGGTGGGCGCTTCGGTGGGAGATGAGGTGATATTCACGGTGGGGGCATCCACGGTCCTGAAGGCCGGGGTCACGATGTACCTTCTGCCGCTACTGGCCTTCATAGCCGGTGTCGTGGCCGGCCAGGTGGCCGGGGGTTCGATACTGCCCGGCTGGGATGCCGACCTCCTCTCGGCCGTACTGGGCTTTGCCTTTCTTGTCTTCACCTACGCCGGGCTCTATGCCTGCAGCAGGATAACGGAACGGAAAAGGTCATACATGCCGACCATCATCAGGGTCGTCTGATCCCGGTATGCAAAAGGCGGGCGTACGTGGCTTCAACTGCGCCCGCCCTTGTTTCCGTAACCAGGGTCGACTACGCGTACAGGCGAACCAGGGAGAGGGCTTTGCCGATCAAGACAGTCTGCAGAAACAAGAAGGCTTACCATGACTACTTCATCGACGAGACCTTCGAGGCCGGTATATGCCTCGAAGGGGCCGAGGTGAAGTCGTTGAGGCTCGGCCGCGCAAACCTAAAGGACAGTTACGCCAGGATCAAGGACGGGGAGGTCTTTCTCTTCAACGCGCACATAAGCCCTTACGCGCAGGCCGACAGATCGAGCATGCCCGAGCCGGACAGGACCCGCAAGCTCCTCCTCCACAAGAGGGAGATAAAAAAGCTCATCGGCAAGACCCGCGAGAAGGGCTTCACGCTTGTACCCACGAAGATATACTTCAAGGACGGGAAGGCTAAGGTCGAGATAGCGCTTGCAAGGGGCAAGAAGCTCTACGACAAGCGCGAGGCCATGAAGAAAAAGACCATCGAAAGGGAGATGGACAAGGCCTTCAAGAGACGGTGACGCACCGCCCTGGGGAGGGGCCGACGGGCAGGGCTTAGGTCCGGGATACAATTCGATCCGACGGTGTCATTCCACCTGCATGCCCCCCTTAACCGTCCCCGACAACAAAAATCTGATCATCGCTTCTTCCCGAGTATCGGCTCCACCTCATGAAATAAAATCGATTGCAACCAGTTTGAGTAGCTGGGGGTTATATGGCTGAATACCTTTACGCTCCACGGCAATCTTGCCTTCCAAAAACTCCGATATGTCTTTCAAGAGTCGCTTCCAGTCCTTATGAATATTCTTGTAGTTCCGCCACACAGCCCTCAGCTGCTGAAGCCTCTTCTTGGTTAGACCAACCGAAAGGAGTCTTTCTTTTATCACCTCCCACTTTTCTTCGAGCTCTTTGTCTTCAGGAAAATCCAGAAGATATTCATCCATCCTCAAATCCATCTCTCTGATGATGCTTGATACAAACTTCTTGCTTCTGTCACGGGTCAACTCGCTGAGCGTCGGGTCAACCGCTTCACGTTGTTCCACCTCTTTATAAGTTGCCTCTACGTCACTGACAACTTCGGCATTTACATCATAGACCTTTTCAAAAAAATCTGGTATCACCCTCGTTTCCTCCGGTGGGCAGGAAATATAATCGAGTATCTTTGTCTTGTTCTTGATTACCTCACCTGTTGTAAGATCATGCAGATACCAGAAATGAAAATCATCACCGTATTTATAGTAAAAGAATATGCCTTTTGTGCCCTTCTTAAGACCGCTATGGATACCAAACGGTATGGATTCCATCTCTTCCGCTGTCTTAGCCTTGAGGTAATCCATTAATGGCTGATAGAACTTCTCACCGCCTCCGAAAACATCCCTCTCCAACTCATCGAGGACAGTCTCATCGCGCTCTCTTATCCTTCTTATGATTCCGAATACCTTAGGGTTTACCTCTTCTCCAAGAACGGTTGCGTCAAGCCCGACGGAGCTGTCTATGTTACGGATTTTATTCTGCAGAACTTCCACAAGGCGCAGCAGATCTTCCAGCTCCTCCTCGGGGAAGAAGTTATATACATGGATTTCCTTGAATGGAGAGCCTATCCTGTCTATCCTTCCTGCCCTCTGGATCATTCTGGTCGGATTCCAGTGCAGGTCATAGTTGATAAGATACCTGGCTTGCTGAAGGTTCATGCCTTCGGAGAGGACATCGGTACTCATCAGAATATCTATCTTTCCTCTCATGAAGCTGCTCACTACTTCGGAGCGCTTCCTCGCCGAGGTTATCCTCCCGGATATTTTTTCTATTCTAATCCTGGAAAATCGAGGGTCTTCTGATATGTTCCGGTAAATATAGTCCAATGTATCCGCATAATACGTGAAGATGACGATCTGTCCTTTTTGGCTCAGCTCCAGAAGCCTTTTTTTCAGTTCCTTCAGCTTTGCGTCAGCCTCTGCATCGATCGCACCTACTTTGTCTCTCATAGTTTTAAAGGTTGTTATATCCTTTTCGATATCTCCGACGAGTTCCTCTTTCCTGAAGTCCTCGATATTGATATCTTCCAGCTCCTCCAGGTACTCCTCGCCGGTCTCCTCATCAAGGTTTGAGACATACTTGTAGTAAGTCCGTTTTGTGAGAAGCTTGCCTTTGTCAAGATAGTTTTTTAACCTCTCAAGAAATCGTACATGATTGGCCACGCTCTTTCTGAATGCTTCGACACTGCTTTCAAGCCTCTTTAAAAGAATGGTTCTGAAGATGCCGTCCAGGGCCACCATCCTTCCAAGGGCCATCTCTTCGCCCGGTGAGAGTTTATCTACCTTTTTATATTCGAGGATTCTGTAGTAGGCCATGGTCAGCTTTTCACTTATCGTTCGGGATATCTCGCCGTAAAGCCCCTGATACGCCTCATCAAGCTGATAATCAAAATTTTCAAGAAGTCGCTCAGGAAAGATAATCTTTTTTCCGTTTATCTCCGCATCAGGGTAGTTCTGCTTGATGTAGTCCCTTGTTCTTCTTATGGATATCTCATTCATGAGATCATTTAAGAGCATAGGGTCACCTTCCCTGTCGATCTCTTTGAAAAACCCGAAGAGATCTGAAATTCCCTCCCTGAGAAATGCCTTCTGGTCATTGAGTACAAGGAGCATCACCTGCCAGTAGAGATCCCATATGGTGTTGTTTATCGGCGTGGCCGTGAGAAAAAGGATGTAGGGCCTTCCACCGCCTTTCGATACGTGATCCATTATCAGGGTAAAGAAGTTTTCCCACCTGTTTGAGAGGGGGTTCCTGAAGTTGTGGCTCTCATCTACGACAATCAAAGAGACCTCTTCAAGCCCCCCGCCGACGGCCTGTTTCGCCTTCTTTAGAAAATCACTCGATGCGAGCTCCTCCTGTGAAAGGATGCTCTCGGCAAGGATAAGGTCCTTTACCTCTTCCCTCCACATCTCCCTCAACTGGGCGGGACAGACAACGAGGAACCTCCTCCTCTTGTAAAAGCCGAACTCCTCGATAACCCTTTTGGCAATCCAGGTCTTGCCCAGGCCAACGGAGTCGGCCACCATGCATGCCTTGTATTTCTTGAGACGGCTGAATATCCTCCTTACAGCATCCTCCTGGAACTCCGCGAGGTTGACTTTTGAGGATGGGCGCAGTTCTTCCTCTTTTTTGGCTTCCCCGTCAGATAGAATGTCTTCTTTCTGCAGTTCATAAAGGGATTTTATGTAGACCTCAAAGGGGCTGTATTCCCTGGTCCCGAAACGTGAGGCCTCAAGCAGCCTGATGAGTTCTGGCTTGAAGTCCACGGCCTCGCTCCAGAACTTATCAAACCACTTCGTCCTTACATATTGAGCTTCGCCTTCGAGTGAAACAGAGTTCAGCTCTGTATTATGGGTTAGTCCCGAAGGTGTAAAGTTCGACGACCCCACGACCACAAGCTCGTCGAAGATATACGCCTTGCCATGGAGGAACTCCTTGTCATAAAGCCTTACCTCTACGTTTTTTCTGTTCAGGAATCCAATAAACTCCCTGACAAGGCTTTCCTTCTCCCTGGAGAGGTCAAACCTCTCGACCTCCTCCTTTATTATCTTCAGGAGAACGTCTCCAAGGGTGGTCTCGCTCTTTATCTCCGGCGCCCTCCCAAGAAGCAGGCGGAAACCCTTTACCCCCTGAATATTGTCCTTTAAAAAGGCGTAGGCCTGGATGTTGAAGAAGGCGGTGGCGATGTCGAATCGGGTATCGGGGACCTCCTCAAGAACACTTTTAAGGAAGGCCGAGAGTTTTACATCGCTGTTGTCTATGATTTTTCTGGGGATCACTATTAAACCTCAATCAATCTTTTCCGGCACATAACCTTCCTGATCTACACGCTCTCTTGGCCATAAGGGTACCTCCTTATAGTTGGTATGATGAACCGCTATAAATGGTACCTTGACTCACAGTTCTCGCAGGAACTAGAGGGCTGGCTGCAGTTGAAGGAGTCGCCCGCCGAGTGGCATTTCGAACGCGTTAAGCTACATCACGGTCCCACGCGAATCTGAGTACTACTACGCGACTGCGGTGCGAAGAATCTACGCCATTAACATGTTCGA
>WGEY01000097.1 GCA_015492495.1 Deltaproteobacteria bacterium
TCAAGAGGCAGGTGCCCCCTGCAGCGGTAGTAAGCGTCCTGCTCTACGACGACGGCCCTGCCGTCGAGCGCAGGAGATAGGGCATGGGCCAGCGTGGATTTACCCGCGCCGGACCCGCCGGAGATACCCACCATGATGGGCCTTCGTCTCTCATTCCATATACGGTCGACATTGTCTAAAAGCTCTTTTGACATTTGTTACATGGTTCAAGGGGTCGAGGGTTTATTCTCCAAAGATCTTATTAGCGCCTTCAACATTCTTTCAACCTCTCTTATATCATTCTGAATACCCCTTAAATTTTCTTCTTCGATATAAGTTAAGTCCCCGCACAGCATAATCTGAGTCTCTAACTCGCATATTGATCCATAAGCCACATAGAG
This sequence comes from Deltaproteobacteria bacterium, assembly GCA_015492495.1. Classification (GTDB taxonomy): domain Bacteria; phylum Desulfobacterota; class GWC2-55-46; order GWC2-55-46; family DRQE01; genus S146-62. Next base: position 381 of record WGEY01000097.1, read on the forward strand.
AGACCGTACGTAATCCGGGGTAGTCTTTCTGCCATATCCTTCGGCTATATTGCTTGGTATCGATACCGAAGCCCTTCTTATCTGCGACGTCAAGCCGTATTTTTCTTCTTTCGGGAATCCTTTAGTTACTTTGTAAACATCTAAACACAGTTGGTAAGACTTCTGCCAAACCTTTAACTCTTTGAAATTTTTCAGCATTCCTGTTTGGTCCTTGCGCCCTTTTCTTTAACACTTCAATCCTCGACCCCTGGGCCACTCGAATCCTATAACTTATGATCTGTCAACTGTTTTACAAAAAGACAAAACCTTCTACTCTCCTCCTGATAAAAGTGGAACTGAGGGGGATTCTTCAACCGTCAGGGACAGCCCCTATTCTACGCATCCCTATTTCTGCCTCCCCGTAAATAGGGGCAGTCCCTTTCTACCTCGTGCTCTCGGCCTTCTGCCACGTGGGCGCCTTGGCGCCGAAGAGCATCTTTACGACGCCTGTCAGGGCCGCGGCGTTGACGAGGCAGAAGTAATACGGGATAAACAGAACCTTCATCTTGACCCCGGCCTTCTCAAGTAGTATTCCAAGAACAGCGCAGAGGTAGAAGGCCACCTGTAGAACGAACAGGGCAAAGTACCACTTGTCTTGCAGCAGGAATACATTCGACACCAGGGCCGCGGTGAGCGGAATACCCGCAAGCCACCGCAACAGCTTGTGGGAGACCATCTCGAAGATCACCAGAAGCCTGCGCAGAGACACTTCCGAAAGGACGCTGAAGAAGGCCCTGCTTCCCTGGACAATTATCCTGCTCTTTATGGCGAACCCTTCCCTGCCCTTTTCAACGGCCTTCTCAGTGGCGACCGCTTCCGGCTCGAACAGGTTCCTGTAGCCCTTGTTCAAGATTCTTATGGGAAGGACGAAGTCCTCTGTAAGATTCTCGTCTATGGGCTCGTAAAGCTTTTTTCTGAAGGCGAATATGCTTCCGTCCGCAACAAGGCATGCGCCAAGCCTGCTCTCAAGGAGCTTAAGGATAGCGTCATACTCCCAGTAAAGACCTTCTCCCCTGCCTACGGCGTTCTCGGACGACACCGTGTAGCTCGACCTGCCGCAGACGAGCCCAACTCTGCTGTCGGCGAAGTTGCGCACCAGCTTTCTGATCGCGTCCTTTCGATAGCTGCTGTTTGCGTCCGAAAAGACCACTATCCACCCCTTGGCGTGCGGCACGGCAAGGTTCTGCGCCCTGGTCTTTCCGGGTTCCTTGTAGGAAAGGAGCTTCACCCCCCTGCCGGCGTAGCTCCTCACTATCTCGTCTGTCCTGTCGGTCGAGCCGTTGGAGACGACGATTATCTCCAGCTTGTCCCTTGGATAATCGAGCTCAAGGGCGTTTTCAAGCCTCGCCGCGATGGACTTCTCCTCGTTGTACGCAAGGATGAGTAGCGAGACGGTAGGTGTATAGGATTCGTCCCTCCTCGGCTTGAAGCCCAGAACCGGCGAAAGCATCCGGAGCACCAGCGGGTAGCCGAAGTACGCATAGGCGACAAGCCCGATGGAGAGCCAGAAGATTATCTTGAGTATCACAGGGTTCATGGATTCAAGGGTTCGAGGGTTCGAGTGTTTGTTTTCCGGATATATTGGAAGCAAATCGAACAGCTGGAGACTGCTTCGCTTCGCTCGCAGTGACCGGAAAATGGTTACGGCCTTTCTCCCGTGTCATTGAGGCCGAAAGGTCCGAAGCACCGGATTGCTCGCCGGCTCCCCTGCGCAGGGGCAAGACGAGCCATATTAATGGACATAAACCTTGCCGTGCCTCCCTACTTGTCATCGCGAGGGGTGCAAGCCCCGAAGCGATCTCGTATCGAACCGGTGGAGCTTCCTGAGATTGGAGGAGAGTGAAAAAAGTCTCCTCCCCGGCAAGGTCGCTTCGCCCGTTCGTTATTGCCCGCCTTATCACGCTCCTATGTCGCGTGAGTCGGCGACCGACCCGGTGCTCACTGCAATGACGAATTAATCAGAGTTTCCTAAGGTCGTTTCGCTCGTTTGTTTCTTCCAGTGCTTCGTCGCTTACCTTGCCCCTGCCTTAGCCAGCATGACCTGCACGGTCTTGAGCATTATCCAGAAGTCGAAGAGGAGCGAGAAGTTCTTTATGTAGTAGAGGTCGTACTCGTGGCGCTCGGCGCCCTCCTCGACCGACGAGACGTAGCGGTACTTTATCTGGGCCCAGCCGGTTATGCCCGGCTTGAGCGAATACCTGAGAGAATAATACGGGATCTTGCCGCTCATCTCGTCCCTGAGGTACGGTATATCAGGCCTCGGGCCCACGATGCTCATATCGCCCTTGAGGACGTTTATGAGCTGCGGGGCCTCGTCGAGCCTTGTCCTTCTAAGAAACCTTCCAACGCCTGTTATGCGGTCGTCGTCGTTCTGCGCCCACCTGTTGGTAGCGGACGGATCGTCGGCCTCCCTCATGGTCCTGAACTTGATGAGCGTAAACATGCGGCCCCCCTCGCCTATCCTCTGCTGGCGGAAGAAGACCGGTCCGGGAGAGCTGAGCTTTATGAGCACCGGGGCCACGAGGAAGACTGGCGAAAAGATCGCCAGCCCCACGATGGCGACGGCCACGTCAAAGACCCTCTTTATGAACTTTTCGACCTTCATGAGGTAGAACCCCTCGCCGAAGACCATCCAGCTCGGCCTCAGCTGGTCGAGGGGGATGCGCCCCATGATGCGCTCGAATATGGATTCGCCGTCTTCTATGGATATGCCCCTGAGCTTGCAGTTCAGGATCGTCTCCATGGGAATGCGGTTACGCCTGTCCGGAAGGGCTATTATTATCCTGTTGACGCCCTGCCTCGAGACCACATCCTCCAGGTCGTCGTAGCTTCCCACTATCCTCGGGTTGACGAGGGAGTAGCCAAGCCTCGATGTATCCTTGTCGAGGAACCCTATTATGTCCATGCCGAGCTCCTTGCATTCGAGTATGCCGCGGGCGATCTTCTTCGCCAGGCTGCCGGAGCCCATGATAAGGATGCGCTCCCTGGAAAACTCGCCGCTCAGCTTCGTGGAGTAGATCCACCTCCAGGCCGCGAGAACGGCCGGCAGTGCTATCAGGTTGGCGACGAGTATCCCCCTTCCCACCCTGAGTGGTGGGTAGAAGTAGTAAAAGACGAACAGTATGCCCGTGGCCATGAGGATCGACTGCATGATCTTCCTGAGCACCGCGGGGCTCAGCCTGTATGAGACCGGCGAGTACAGTTCGAAGTAGCCCATGCAGAATATGTGGACCGCAGCCATGGCCGAGGTCTTAAAGAGGTACGGATCATAGATGAATAGCATCTCCATGTTGAAACCGAGCCTGACCATGGAGAGCAACAATATGGTGAGAAATACCAGCACGCAGTCCACTCCCACCATTATGCAGGAACGAAGCGATAGGTATCTTCCGAGAAAGTGAATCATTCGATGCCTTTCCGAGAGTGTCCTGTAAGTTGTACCGGGTTAAGAATGTTGATTTGTGAAGAGCCTGTTGAAAACCAAGCTGAAATGGGATGGCATAGCTCCGCCGTTGCGGGTTCCGGCGGAGCCCGGTTTTACGAGATTTTTCAATGTGTTACGCTTAAACACCGATCAACTATGGATCCGGTTTGCCGCCTTTGGCGGCCTTTCCCCGTCATCGACAGGGTGGGCCGAAGGCCCGAAGCGATCTATAGATTAGGTCGGCGGAGCTTCCTGAGATTGCTTCGTCGCTTCGCTCCTCGCAATAACAGGAAGTGGGGCGACCCTTCTTCCTTATCATTAGCAAGGCCGATAGCCCTGAAGTAACCCCCTTCCTCGATTTGTGGAGCTTCTCAAGATCACTTCGTCGAGTTCCCTCGCTGTCCCCTTCGCTTGCCCGCCACGCTTCTCTCGCTGCTTCTTGAGATTGGAGGAGATTTAAGAACTTCTCCTCCCCGGCAAGGTCGCTTCGCCAGTTTATTATGCTCGCCTTATCACGCTCCTATGTCGCGTGAGTCGGCGGGCGACCCGGTGCTTCACTGCGTTCGCAATGACCATCCCCCTTTTCCGTCATCGCGAGGGGCAACGCCCCGAAGCGATCTACAGCTTAGGCCGCGGAGCTTCCTGAGATCACTTCGCTTCCCCCTTCGCTTCGCTCGGGGCTTCGGCTCACCGAGGCTTCTGCTTTTCGCAATGACTGCTGCAAGCTGCGTCAGCGCCTGCAATGCCTCCTCAACCCCTCTCCAGCATGGCGCCGGGCAGCTCCACCGTCGCCTGGTAGTTTATGAGGTTGAGAAGGACCCTCACCCTCTCATGCGGAGAGGTGTCCTTTTCTATGATGCCCACAAGGCCCTTGAAAGGTCCCCTCCTGACCCTGACGGTGTCGCCCTTCCTGAAGGTCTTTCTCTTTATCACGCTGTTTTCATCCGCGCGCTCCATGAGAAAATCAACCACGCCGTCGTCCAGCGGCACGGGCTGCTCGCCGCTTCCCATGAGCTTTTTAACACCCGGCAGCCACCTCACCTTGTAATAGTCGATGTCCAGCGCAATGGATACGAAGAGATAACCGGGGAAAAGCGGCTTCAGCACCGGGATCATTCCGGTGTTGGTGCAGCGATAGTCAGAGATCAACGGACAGAACGCCCGGATATTCTTGAGCTCGAGTTGACGACGGACGAACTCCTCCTTCCTGGGCTTGGTGTTCACGACGTACCATTTCCTTGCTGTCTCTTTTCCTGTATACTCTGTAAGACGAACGGCGTTTGACATTTGCATCAACTCCTTTTGTGCTATGGTGTATAGTCTTGGATGAGGCGGCGGCTAACGCTCCGAGTCGGCCACCCTGCCTGCCTTGTCGTACGGTTCCGCCGGATGCAGCCCCTTTACGTACGAGGCCTTCATGGCCTGTATCCTGTCCCTTTCGAGGTCTTCCCTGACACTCTTGACAATCTCCAGGTCTATGGCAGGCCTGCCCTCCACGAAGCCGAAGAGCAGCGAAAACTCGCATATTATATTGATCAGGCGCGGGGTTCCGCCGGAAAAATCGTAGATCTCCTTGAAGGTCTCTTCCTTGAATATGCCGTTGCCGCCCGCACGGTACATGCGGTGCTTTATGTACTCTCCGGTCTCCTCCATGCTCAGCGGACCGAGGTGGTAGCTCAGGATCACGCGCTGGCGGAGCTGTTCGAGCTGGGGTATGGCGAGCTTGTCCCTGAGCTCGGGCTGGCCGGAGAGTATTATCTGCAGCAGCTTGTGCTTGTCCGTCTCGAGGTTCGAAAGGAGCCTTATCTCCTCCAGGGTGGAGGGGCTCAGGTTCTGCGCCTCGTCGATTATGAGCAGGGTCTTCTTGTTTCTGCCGAACTGGTCTATGAGGAAGTAGTTCATGGAGCTGAGGATCTGCTCCTTTTCCTGGTTCCACACGTCCGGTATCCCGAAGTCGTCTGCTATTATCTTTACGAGCTGCGTGCCCGTGACCATGGTGTTCCTTATGAAGGATATGGAGACCTCGTCCTCCTTGATGCCCTTGAGGACCGTCCTCAGAAGCGTCGTCTTTCCGGCCCCTATCTCTCCTGAGATCACCACGAAGCCCTCGCCCTCGCGGATGGCGTAGTTCAGGTAGGTGAAGGCCCTCCTGTGTCCGCTGCTCAGGAAGAAGTAATCCGGATCCGGAGTCAGGCTGAACGGCTTGGCCTTCAGGTTGTAGTATTCGGTGTACATGGTCGTCCCTGGTCTTATCCTGTTTTTTGTCTCCTCAACCAGCTTCAGAAAAAGGCAAGATTGCGGAGCATGGTATTCCTATAAAACTCCTTTTATTTATAGGTGTTGCAACAACAAACTGCACAAAAAAACTTGAAGTCGTTTTGCTGCCGGTCATCGTGTCAATGAGAGATCGTCTATACCTCGAAACAATCTTCTTCGATCTTCGCAGCATCTTGAGATTGGAGGAAATCTAAAATTTCTCCTCCCCGGCAAGGTTGCTTCGCCCGTTTATTATTGCCCGCCTTATCACGCTCCCATGTCGTGTGAGTCGGCGGGCGACCCGGTGCTTCGCTTCGCTCGCAATGACAAAAAACACTTCAAAGGTTGCTTCGCCCGTTTATTATGCTCGCCTTATCACGCTCCTATGTCGCGTGAGTCGGCGGGCGACACCGGTGCTTCGCTTACGCTCTGTTAGACCATCACCCTTTTCCGTCATCGCGAGGGCCGAAGGCCCGAAGCGATCTACTTCTTCAACCGGTATAGCCACCTCCACAATCAGATCTCTATCCCCACCGAGACCGTGTAGATGTTGTTTGTGTACGAACTCAGGACGTTGTCCGAGTCGCGGTCCACGTACCTGTAACGGGCCGAGACGAAGGTGCGCTTTCCGGCGAGGTACGAGACGCCGCACTCTGCGCTCCACAGGTCTATCTTCTCATCCGGGTTCGTGAATTCCTGCCTCGATATCCTGCCCTTGACCGATGTGCTCAGCCTGCGGCTTATCTTCCAGGATACGCCGAGCCCTCCGCCCTTGAGCTCGTCCTTGCGGGCATAGGTCAGGTAATCGTTCTTCGTTATGAAGGCGTTGCCGTCAAGGGTGATCCTTTTGCCGTAAGAAATACCAAGCTTCGCCGAATCCGCGAGGTATGAGCCATAAAGAGGCGAGTCTTTTATTACGCGGCTGTATCTCGCGCTCGAGCTTCCGCCCCACGCGAAGGACTTCTCTATACCTACGTTCCAAAAGGGATGCTCCTCGCTCCTTCTCTTCTCGTAATCGAACCAACCGTTGCCCACGGCGGCATCGAGGCTCAAATCCCGTGTAATACGGTACGCTGCCGACAGGGTCGCCTTGTGGTACGAAAAGTCCTCGGTACGCTCCCCGGCGTCCTTGTCTCGGAAGTCATAACCCAGCGACAAAGTGAGCTTCGGTGTGACCTGGCTCTCCAATACCAGGAAGGCCCCGTTATAGACGAAGTCCTCCCCAGCTGACTGGTCGTAGTCCGTATCCGTAAATTCGTAGCCAGCCTCCACGGACATGCGGGGCGTGATGCTTCTCTTTATGTAGGGTCTGGCGGCAAACGTGTTCTTATCGTAAAGGTTCACGTACACCTCTCCCACGTTCGTCGGACGCCTGATATCCGACGGAACCCTCCTGAAGGAATCGGTAACATCGATGTAAAGGAGCCTTCTTATTGGCTCGGCCGAGAACACGGCCGAAAGCGTGTGTTTTTCGTCGTTCGCCTCGCTGTTGTCCTTGTACATCCTGGCCTCGAAAGAATACTTTATTGATGTCCTGTACCTCGCCCCTTCGTGGCCGAAAGAAAGGCCGGGGATTATCCTCGTTATGAAGTCGTCCTCCTCGTTGATGCTCGAAAGGTATATGTTGTCGTTGTAGTCCTCCCGGACCGTCAGTGAAAAGGCGGCCAAAGGAGCGGCCTCAACCCCTGCGGCGAGAAGGAGCAGCGTAATAAGAACGCCTGTAATAGCTGTCAGTCTGGTCATCATCGCAGTTAAGTATTACCCCGAGGAGATTCGCACCCTTGAGAAGCGAAAGCGCCTGCAGAACGTCCTTTTTCGGGACCATCCGCTCCCTCACCACGAAGAGCACGCCGTCCACGTGCGGGGCGAGGGCTATGGAATCGGCCGTCGTGAGCACCGGGGTCGTGTCGATTATTATGTACCTGTTCCTGTAGCGGTTCTTTATGTCCTTCAGGAGCTGCTGCATCCTCCTCGATGTGAGAAGCTCAACCGGGTTCGCCGGCGCCCTGCCTGCCGGCAGGAGCGTCATCTTACCTATGCCGGTCTTTATGAGTGCAGCCGGCAGGTCGATCCTTCCCTCGAGGTAGTCCACCAGCCCGTACTCGGGCTCGATGCCGAAGTAGCAGTGAAGGCTGGGGTTTCTGAGGTCGCAGTCCACGAGAAGGACCGTGTGATCGAGCTTGGAGGCCACGACAAGGGCGAGGTTTATGGCCGTGAGGCTCTTCCCCTCGCCCATGACCGAGCTCGTAACGAGGAGCGTGTTCTGCGACCCAGACTCAGTGGCGTCGAATATCCGCGTACAGAGCTTGCGGTACTCTTCTGTTATATAGGAGACCGGGTTCTTGACCGGCACGAGGTATTCGCTCAATGCCGCTTCGTCTATGACGGGTTGGTCCGGGGGCGGCGGCGAGCCGGCTTCCGCGTCCTGGGCCGAGTCCTTCCCTCCCCTCATCCTGAGTGCCTTTTCCAGAGCTGATTCGAGTTTGCCCATCTTACAGAATCTCCAGTCCGTACTTTCTTACGACCTCCATCAGGAGTAGGCAGAATATGCCTATGACGTAGACGGTGGCCGCCGAAAAAACGAATATATCCCTCTTCCTCGCCCTGCGCCTGTCGCCCTCGGTGACGATGGTCGGTATGGCGGCAAGCACGGGAATGTCTACCGACTCCCTCAGGCCGTCCACGTTCTTGAACGAGGTGTCCAGGTAGTTCTCGACCATGAAGACGGCCCCTACCCCGGCGACAAGACCCGCCGCCAGGCCGAAGATGATAAAGAGCACCCGGTCGGGCTTCGCCGGCCTGACCGGCGCCACCGCAGGGCTTACCACCTTGAATATGAATGGCTCCTCGCGCCGCTCGAGCTCGCGGGCGATCTTCGTCTCCTCGTACTTGCTTATGAGGGTGTTGTATATGCCCTCGTAGACCTTAACGTCGCGCTCGAGCTTTATGAGCTCCTTCTCCTCGCCGGGTATGTCCTTGAGCGAGACCTCGAGCTTCGCTATCTCCTTCTGTATCTCGGCCTCGCGCGCGCTCAGCGTGGCGAGCGCGGCGTCTATCTTCATAAGCTCGTTCTTCAACTGAAGGTGGACCGGGTTGATAGCGGATGTGTCACCGCCTGCCGCAGCACCGTCCTTGTTTTCTGCCGCATCGCCATCCAGCACCTTTTTCAGCTCTTCGATGGCCGCCCTGGTCTTCACGACCTCGGGGTAGTTCTCCGTATACTTGAGGAGCAGAAGAGAGAGCTTGCCCTCGAGCCTGTGGAGCCTTGCCGCCGGGCTGTCGTCATCCTCCTCGGTCCCAATGGCCATCGTGAGGGGCTCTTTCCCGGAGAGCTGGTCGTTCAGTAGCTCCTTGCGCTTTTCGAGCTCCCTCTTGCGGAGCTTCAGGTCCATTAGGGACTCCTGGTAGCTCTGTATGCGGGCGAGCCTCACGTCCGCCCTGCGTGAAGAGAGGTTAGAGTTCCTTTCCTTGAACTCCTTGAGCGCGGTTTCGGCCTCGTCGAGCTTCTTCCTGTAGTACTGAATCTGCGTGTTGAAGAAGTCCGCGGATATCGACGTAGCGCTCCGCTTCGACTTGAGGCTGTCCTCGATGTACTGGCTTGCAAGTGCGTTAACCACGTCCCTGACCGTCCTGGGGTCGTCACCGGTGTAGCTTATCTGAAAGAGGTTCTTTCCCTTAACGCGGGTGTTGAGGTTCTTCTTTATCCTGTCGATCAGCGCCTCGTACTGAAGCGGGTTCTTGACGTAGACGTCGAGGTCGAGCTTCTTTATGACGCTGTCTATGCTGGCCCTATTGAAGAGGAGCTGACGAATCAACCTGAGCCGATGCTGTATGCTGGATTGCGATGACGCCTTGTCTGCAAGGGGGTTCTGCACGGAGGGCGACTCGACGAGCACGACGGTTTCGGCCCTGTACTCCTTCGGCATCATGTAGCTTGCCGCGACTATGCCGCTTGCCACGACGAAGAAGACCCCGACAAGGATGTAGCGCCTTATGACGAGCATCCTGATGTAGTTGCGTATGTCGAAGGTGTTGCCCGACTCGGTAAAAGCATGTCTTTCCACTTAGAATATCCCCTCCTTGACGATGATGAAGTCACCGGGCATGAGCTCGATGTTCCTGGTGATGTCCCCTTTCTTGATCACCGCGTTGAGCTTCACGCGGATCTCCTCTATCCCTTCCCCGTCCTTTCTTATGACGGTGATCTTGTCGGGGTCCGCAAAGTCCGTGAACCCGCCGGTGGAGAGCACGGCGTCCATAATGGTGAGCCCCCTCCTGTACGGGATGGTCTGGGGCTCCTTGACCGCCCCGACGATACGTATCCTCTTGGCGAAGTTGTCGGGTACGAAGATGATGTCGTCGGGCTTGAGCTCCACGTCCTGGGAGGCGTCCCCGTCCACGATGAGCGAGTAGAAGTCCACATCGAGCCTCTTCTTGTCACGCAGAAGGAAGGCCCCTTCGATGTCCGCACCCTTGAGCGGCCCCATGCGTGAGAAGAGCTGAAGGAGCGAGGTGTTCCTTTTAAGCGATATGACCTGCGGAGTTATCCCGCTTCCGACGAGGTAGACCTTCAGGCTGTTTATGGAGCGCACCATCACGGTCACCGTAGGCTTGCGGATATATGCCGAAAAACCCTTTTCCAGGTTCTTCTTGAGCTTGAGCGGCTCGAGGCCGGCGGCGACCACGTCGCCGACAAGTGGCACGGTGATCTTTCCGTCCGGCCTCACCGGCACGACCACGCTCAACTGCGGGTTCTCCCAGACCCTTATGTCGAGTTCGTCCTCGACGCCGATTACGTAACCCTTAGTGGCGGCCACAGCTCCGCCGTTGAGCAGTAGGCACAGACACAGCGCAAGCACACCGGATAAGACTGCAAGTGCCGGCCTCGCCGGATTCTTGGAGGCTGCGACTTTCATAGGGCTCCGCCTGCCTTCAATAACCGCCGTTGCGAACGCAGCCGGGGCCCGTCCGCCGTTACCTGGGCCGGCGGGCATCCTGGCGGGATCAAGGCTGTGTGCCGGCGGGCAAGGATGATGCTTCATGATGTCCAATTCCGTTCAAGTTGGGTAAATAGTGCCCCGCAAGCCATCGTACGAAGCGATGACCATGGGCGTTGTCACTTGGATTCTTTCAGGAGTCTTTCCGCTTCTTTTCTTTCAGGGAAAGGGGCGCCCGATCCGAGAGCCGTCTCGAGCTCTTCTCTGGCCTTGTCTTTATCGCCTTTCCCGAGATAAGCGAGGGCAAAATGGTAACGAAGTGTAGGGTTGTCCGGTCCGAGCTCGACGGCCTTCCTGAAGTTCTCCAGGGCCTTTTCGTAGTCGCCCTTTTTGTAATAGACCCAGCCTACGGTATCAATCACGCCGGGGCTGCGTGGGGCACCGGACAAGGCCTTCTTTGCATACTCGAGCGCCTCGTCCAGCTTCACGCCCCTTTCTGCCAGGACCCAGGCGAGGTTGTTGTTGACGGCCGGATTGTCGGGAGAGAGCGAAAGGGCCTTTCTGTACCTCTCCTCTGCCTTCTTCAACTCGTTCATGCGTTCATGGGCCGTTCCCTGCCTGAAGTACACGTTCCAGGCATTGGGCCTCAACTCTTCAACCTTCCTGTAGGTCGCTATCGCCTCCGGGTACTCCCCCTTCTGCATGTAAAGGTCGCCGAGAATGACGAGGGCGCGCACGTCGTATGGATCCTTTTCTATACCGTCCCTGAGGGCCTTGACCGCCCCATCGAGGTCTTTCCTGGCCCTGTGGACGTTTGCCAGCGGGATGTAGCTTGTCGCATCGCTCGGCCTGAGATCCACGAGCCTGCGGGCGTAAGCCTCGGCCTTGTCGAAGTCCTTCTTTCTCAGGTACAGCATGGAAAGCGCCCCGAGCGTGACCGGTTGACGCGATTCGATCTCAAGCGACTGCTCGAACTCCGCAATGGCCTTGTCGGTTTCTCCCTTTTTCGCGTAGATCGAACCGAGACGGTTGTAGGCCACCGGCGATGCCGGAACGGCTGACTTCAGCTCCTCGAGGGTGGATACGGCGGAGTCCGCGTCTCCGGATGCGAGGTACGCGTCCGCGAGCAGGTTTCTCGCCATGACCGAATCGGGATGGAGATCCACGGCCTTCCTGGCCGTCTCGACGGCCTTTTCCTTGTCTCCCGACTTGAGGTAGAGCCGTACCATGGAGATGTACGCCAGCGGGCTGTTCAGCTCCTTTGCCTTCTTGTACTGCTCGAGGGCCTCGGCCTTCCTGCCTGACTTCTCGAGGAGCTCGCCAGTGGCCACCAGCGCCTTTATGTTGGACGGATCAACATCGAGTATGGCTTTGTATTCCTCGAGCGCACCCTCGCTGTCGCCCTTTATGAGGCTTAGGGTTGCCATGTTGAAGCGTGGAGCGAGGAACTTTTCATTGAGTGAGATGGCCTTCTCGTAGTTCTCGCGCGCCTTGTCGAAGTCCTTCATGGCCATGTACACAGAGCCCAGGAGGTTGTGGAGCAAGGCGTTTTCCGGGTCGAGCCTCAACCCCTCCCTGTACACCTCTATCGCCCTGTCATACTCCTTCTGCCTGATATGGGCCATGCCCAGCAGCAGCCTGACGTTGAGAAGCTTCGGGTCGATCTCGAGCGCGGTCTCGTACTCCTTTACCGCGTCCCCGGGCTTGCCTATCCCCATGTAGTATCCACCGAGCTTGGCATAGGTGTCGGTGAGGTTCGGGTCGAGCTCGATCGCCTTTTCCAGCTCCTTGAGCCCCCTGTCCGCATCGTTCTTGAGGATATACGCGGTGCCGAGTATGTTGTGGGCCATCGCGTTGTCCGGGTCCTTCTCGAGGACCTTGTTGGCCTCGTCTATGGCGTCATCCGGAAAGCCTTTCTGGAGGTACAGGACGGCAAGCGGTAGGTGCACCGCCTGGAACTCGGGCATGATGTTCTTGACCATCTGGAATTCGCTTATGGCCTGCTCGCGGTTTCCCATGGAGTAGTGGGTGACCCCTAAGAAGTAATGAGCCCACAGGTGGCCGGGGTTCTTGCTGACGGCCTGCTCGAAGTTCGCCGAGGCTTCCTTGATCTCCTTCTTCCTCAACAGGGCGAGCCCCTTGAGGTAATAGCCGTCGGCGTCGTTCTTGTTCTGGGCCAGTATCTTGTCGCTTTCCCTGACGGCGTCATCGTATCTCTTCTGCACTATGTATACGTGCACTATCCTCTTGCGGGCCATGCGCTGCTTGGGGTCGATCTCGAGGATCTTCCTGTATACCTTGACCGCCCCGTCATAATCCTTCTCCCTGAGCGCAAGCTCGGCCTTCAGGTAACGGGCGGTCACCGAGTCCTTGTCCTCTTCGAGTATCTTGGCTATCTCGTCCGCTGCGGCCTTGTAGTCGCCCTCCTCCAGGTAGACGCCGGCAAGCCCCTCACGCGCAGGTATATATTCGGGATCTAACTCCAGCGCCTTCAGGAAGGACTCCTTTGCCTTTGCGAAGTCCTTCTTTACCGCGTATACCGACCCTATGAGCCTGAGGGCCTCGACTTCCTGGGGATTACGTTCGACGACCTCTGAGACAGTACCGTAGGCCGCATCCACGTCTCTTTTTGCGAGGTATATCCTGGCGAGCTTGAGATCAATTTCCTTCTTTAGGGAGGGATCGAGTTCAATTGCCTTCTTGAACTCTCTTTCTGCGGAGCCGAGCTTTCCAACCTCGGTGTACGCCACACCGAGCCTGTAGCGAGCCTCCGCGTTGTCCGGGACGAGCTCGACCGAGTTCCTGAACTCTATGATGGCCGCGTTGTAGTCTTCATTTTCGAGATACTCCATTCCTTTCCTGAAGTGCTCGGAAGAAGTCACCGTGGGGTCTGCCCCGCAGCTGCTGAGCCACAGGGCGAATATCAAGAGTGCGACACTCAGAATCTTTTTCATGCTGTCCGTCTGCCACCTGGTTATTTTGTTCCCACAATTAAAACAAGTGCCGCGGAAAAACACAATCGGTCAACGGAATGATTTTTTTGCTATTAAGTATTAAGACGTTTCCTGATGATTTGTAATACTTTAGTATTACGCCTAACGGTAGGGGTTTTGGGAGGAGACCGGATGGACGCCTCCGCGGGAAGTTGATTTTTGGCGGAGACGACGTTGAGGAAGTTTTTTGTCGTAGTTGGGTTGGCTGGCTGTATCCTCGTGTTTTTGTTGTCATTACGGGCCACCAGAGGAGGCGTCCTTTCCCCTCCAACCGATACAGGGATGCTTAGGTGACAAAGGCAGGGATCGGAGGAGAGGTTTTTCACTCTCTTCCAATCTCGGGAAGCTCCGCCGGCCTAAGCCGTAGATCGCTTCGGGGCGCTGCCCATCGCGATGACAAAAGAGGAGGATGGTCATTGCGAACGCAGTGAAGCATCTCAGGAAGCTTCATCGGTTGAAGATGCGAATTGGAGGAGATTAAAACATCTCCTCCCCGGCAAGGTTTATGTCAATTGATACAGCCCGCCTTTCCCTCCCGCCGGGAGTCGGCGGGCAACCCGGTGCTTCGGGCCTCAGGCCCTCGCGATAACACTCCCTCTTTGTGGTCATCCAGCCATCGCGAGGCCGGCTTGCCGGCCTCGGCGGTCTCAAAAAAACTCGGTTAGGGATAAA
>WGEY01000098.1 GCA_015492495.1 Deltaproteobacteria bacterium
GACGCGGAGCGAGGGAAGCCGACGAAGCAACCTCTAAGTGTTTGATTTTACTGGAAACGAGATTGGAGAAGGTATTAAAAGCTTCTCCCCGGCAAGATTGCTTCGCTTGTCTGTTACACCCGGTGCTTCGCCGCGCTCGCAATGACGAGACAGGCAATGAATCAGAGTTTCCTTTGAGACACCTGCAGTTTCTGCAGGTGCTCCTCATGTATGGAATTATCCGATCACATTCCGCTCGCGATGCATGTTCAAAGTCCGGCAGGCCTTCCGCGGTTAAATAAAACACAAAAAACCCGCGCCTGTCAACACCCAAAACACTTGAATGAACCCATAAATTGTGATAACTATTCTCATAATGAGATTGACGAGTGAACAGATTGAGAGAATATCCGCGCTCATCCTGGAAAACCTCAAGAAAAAGGGGCTCGTGGTCCTCAAGGCCGACGAAAAGACCGTTCTGAGAAAGATCACAGACGTCTTTACCGCAGACCTCAAGGCAGAGGATGAACTCGACAGGGAGGTAGAGGGCATATTGAGCACACATGCCGCCGAGCTCGACACCGGGCGTGTCGACTACCGCAAGATGTTCAGCATGATAAAACACAAGCTGGCGAGGGAGAGGGGAATCGTACTTTGAGGCTGTCCGAGGAGAGGATATCACACATAGCCCACCTTATCTCCGACGGCATATGGAAGGACGATATGGTGGACTTTGTGGATGACGAGAAGGTCCTGCGCGAGATAAAACATGCGATAACCGCCTACCTCAAGGTGGAAGACGAGGCCGACACGGCCGCCAGGGAAAAGATCCGTTCGCTTTCAAGGGATGTTCCCGAAGGAAGCCGGGAATGGGAGATCCTCTACAAGAAGTACTTTGAAGAAGAACTGGGAAAAAGAAGGTTCTGACCATATTCTCGATGCTCCTCCCAGCGGTAACGCGCGGCCGTACCGATCTGGCGGACATGCGCTCGCCATGCACCTTCACAAGGCCGCTTCCCGGACCGCCTTTCAGAAAAACCGGTTTTACAGCCTGCCCCGGAGAACAACTGAATGCAAGAAAGGCCTCGAGCCCTATCAGCTCCGCATCTTAATGAACGACTGTCAAAGTTTTTCGTTCTTATCGCACTGCGACTCTTCCATCTGCCCTGTGCGAAGAACCTGACTTTCGATCGATGACCGTCGTCTTCAAATACATCCTGCCGCCGTTTGCCGGGGCCGCCATAGGATGGCTGACCAATTACGTTGCGATAAAGCTGCTCTTCAGGCCCCACCATCCGGTGAGGTTCATGGGCTTCACCTTCCAGGGACTGATCCCCAAGCGCCGGAGGGAGATAGCCAGAAGCATAGCCACAACCATCGAAAAGGAACTCCTCTCGTCAAAGGACCTTGCCGCGGCCCTCGACGGCATAGACCTCAAGGAGGAGGTCGAAAGGACCGTGGAAGAGGTGATAGACCACAGGTTCCGCTCCGAGAAGGTGAAGAAGATTCCGCTCATAGGGCTTGTATCGGACAACCTTCTCTACCATGTAAAGTATCTCGTATCAAAGGAGATACTTCTGCAGATAGACAGAAGGAAGCAGGATATGGGCAGGAAGTTCGCTGAGAAGCTTAATGTCAAGGATATACTAGCCTCGCGGATCGACCGCCTCGATGTGAAAAGGTTCGAAGGGCTGCTCACCGAGTTCATCTCAAGGGAACTTCGCCACATCGAATGGCTCGGCGGCATAATGGGCTTTCTCATCGGCCTCGCCCAGACGGGGATATTCTATTTTTTCGGGTGATCTCGGAAGCACCAGGCTGAAGCCGCGGTGAACATGCCGGGGATGCATCTCAGGATGCGCCACAAGCGGCGTTGTCCGTACCTCGTCTCGACCGAGGGTGCGGATCAGCCCGAGCGATACCCCGCAGCTTCCGCAACGGCGGCATACAGGACGATATGAAGACGGCACTCACCATAGCAGGCTCCGACCCCTCCGGTGGCGCAGGCATACAGGCCGACCTCCTCACCTTCAACGCCTTCGGACTCAAGGGGCTTAGTGCCGTGACGGCCATAACGGTCCAAACGGGAGCGAGCGTAAAGGCCGTTGAGCCTGTAAGCCCACGGCTCCTTAAGGAACAGATAGAGGCCCTTTTCGAAGAATACAGCGCGGACGCTGTAAAGATAGGAATGCTTGCAAGGGCCGGGCTCGTCGACGTGGTAAGGAGGATAGTCAAAAAGAGGGGGCTCAAGAACGTGGTCCTGGACACCGTACTTTCCTCAACCTCAGGCTACAGGCTGCTCGACGAAGACGGCATCGACGCCCTGAAGAGGCTTATTCCACTGGTTACGGTCGTTACACCCAACATCGAGGAGGCCGCAATCCTCTCCGGAACAAAGCTCGGCGGCATCGACGGGATGGCGGAGGCCGCCGAAAGGATCCACTCACTCGGCGCACCTTACGTACTCATCAAGGGCGGGCACCTCAAGGGTGCCCCGACGGACCTGCTCTATGACGGAAAGGGGTTCCTCCACTTCAAGGGCCCCAGGGTAAGGGGAGGCCCGAAAAGGCTGCACGGCACCGGTTGCCTCCTGTCCTCCGCTATAGCCGCGGGCCTTGCAAAGGGACGCGGTGTCGCCAAGGCCGTGGAGGATGGAAAAAGGTACGTGGTCGATGTTCTGAAAAGACGCTGAGACGGTGCATGGGGTTTATTACATGGAAAAACCTCGGCCGGCGCACCATGCACCCGGCACGAAACAGGGATTGGCCGTACCTTGAAGACCATTGTGAACGGCCGAGGAGATCTTCTCTTGTGTAAGAAGTCGTCATATCATGTCCCCTTGCTCCCTGATCCCGAGGCAGGCATGGTGCATGCGCCCATGGCCGCCCCCCCGACACAACTGCTGCAGCACCGACGGTCATCCCAAACGGATATACATGTTCTTCGCAGGGCTGGTGAGCCTGTTCATGGACATTTCATAGGAGATGATCTATCCCCTCCTATCGCTCTCTGTCACCGGTGTACTCTCCGCAACGAAGACAACGCTGGGTGTCGTAGAGGGGGTGGCTGAATCCACCTCATCGGTCCTCATGGCACCTTACGGATGGCTTTCGGATGCGCTCGGCAGATGAAGACTGCTCATGATCTCTGGCTACTCCGTATCAGCGCTGAGCCGCCCTCTGTCTTTATCACTGGAACATGGCAAGGGGGTTTTCTCTCGGCGAGGTTCATAGACAGGAGCGGCAAGGGCATACGCACCCCCGCCGAGAGACGCCATAATCGCGGATTCTACCGGGAAGGGAGACCTCGGCAGGGCCTTCGGATTCCACCTGGCGATGGATACCGTGGGCGCCATGATATGTCCGTTGCCTGCTGCGGCGCTGTGGGGCAACATAAGACTCGTCTTCCCCATCTCTACGACTCCGGTGACGGCTAAGAAGGAATGAAAAACGGGTATCTGGTGAAAGCCACGGCTCAATAGATCCCTGCGGTCCTGCTTGACTCTACCAGCTCTCCCCATACGTCACCGAAGAATATTATGTCCTTTGCAACGGCCCATACAGGGATCAGGGAGGCGTCAAAGAGTATCTCCATCTTGCCGGACTTCGAATCAAATAGCTTTCCGGGCATCTTCACGTCCGCAAGGTAGCGGGCCGCGGCCTTCTCCCCCCCGGTCCGGCTTCTGAACTCATCCTCGGTCGCTATCCTGAGGTATATGTCCACATCCTCCCCCTCCTCGCTCGGAAGCGTCTTTATCAGGTACTCCCTGCCGCCTTCGATGGGGCCGTAAACCCCACGGCGGAGGTTATAGAAGGCCGTAATCGGGTCATCGTAGAACGCCCCAGGTGGAATGATGAACTCCCCGCTCTTGCGGAGCCTGCCGTTCTTCCACTTTCTCCATCGCATCACACCCCTTTCGTAGTCAATAAGCGTAACCGTCCTTCGGTGCTTCGATCCTATGGTGACGTCCTCCTCGAAGCTGAGGGTGCGGAACCTGTCCGATCCCGGAGCCCGCTCGAACCGCGCTATGTAGGTGTCCTCGCGGTGCCTGAGCCACTCGGCGATACCGGTCGTATGGGCTTTAAGCGTCGCGACATAGATATCACCCTGCTTCTCAAGGCTTATCTTACCCACGGCCACGCCGCTGAAGAACCAGAAACCCAGGTTATAGGTCAGCTCCTCGCCTACGAATGCATACGCTGCTAAAGCTGGGGGCTCTCCGGACCAAGCAGGGACTGTCCTCGTTTCGGCCCAAGAGATGGTCCACAGAGCCGCAAGCACGACCGTGAAGACCGCAGCTACAAATGAAAAGGTCCGCCTGAAAGACATGACTATAACGATAGGTTAAAAAACGGAAAAAAGCAAGTCCGCTTAAATCGGGGCTCTTCTTCATTAAGGAGCGGGTGGCATTGGTGGTGAAAGATGTATCTGCCATGCCGAGAAGATACACAGAGCCCCTGTGAAAGACGGCCGCACGGCACCACGGTCTCCGGCGGATCAAAGTGCACGGCGTTCAATCAAAGACAACAAACGGCCTGGGCCTTCCGGTATGGTAGCCCTGGGCATAATCTACACCGAGTTCTTCGAGGAGTTCGAGTATCTCCTCGTTCTCCACGAACTCCGCGATGGTCCTTATTCCCATGCCCCTCGCTATGTCCGCTATGGCCTTTACGAAAAGCCTATCGTTACCGTTCTCGGTGATCTTCTTTACAAAGGATCCGTCTATCTTTATGTAATCCACCCCGAGCTCCTGCAGGTAACGGAAGGAGCTGAAGCCTACGCCGAAGTCGTCCAGGGAGAAGCTGCACCCAATGGATTTGAGTTCCTTTATGAAGGCCTTGGCCTCATCCAGATTGTACACCGCGGCGGTCTCGGTCAGCTCGAATACCAGGTTCGACGGCGAGGCCCCGGTCTCCGCGATCTTCGAACTCAGAAAAGTCAAGAAGTCCTCGTCTCCGAGGTCCTTTCCAGAAAGGTTTATGCAAAAGGTAAGGGGCCTGCCCTTGCGGCTCAACTCGGCCTGAATCCTCATGGCCTTTTCCGTTATCACCCTGTCTATGGAACCGATTATGCCGAAAGACTCTGCTATGTCTATGAACGCACCCGGTATGAGGATACCTCCGTCTGGGTCACGCATACGCACAAGGACCTCGTAGTGGTGGACCGTCCTCTCCTTTACGCTCAGTATGGGCTGGAACCATGTCTCAAAACGGTCCTCCTCCAGCGCCTTGAGTATCCTTCCCTTCCATTTGAGCCTGGAGTGCAGCTCCTCCAGGACCCGGTCCTCTTCGCTGAACAGGTGTACCCTGTTTCGGCCCAGTTCCTTGGCGTGGTACATGGCGGCGTCCGCCTTCGTAAAGAGCTCCTTTACGGTAGTTCCATGATCGGGGAATACAGCGGCCCCTATGGTTACGGTCATCTGGACGGATAAGTCCATGGAACGGAACTCCTCTACTATCCTCCTGAGGTACTCGGCCACCTCCATCCCCTCTTTTCTGTCGAGGCTGGGCAGGAACACCGCAAACTCGTCACCACCGAGACGCGCTATCGTGGCCTTGTCTTCGATATTCTTCATATATGGGACGTCAATGTGGCGCAACGTGACATCCAGGAGCCGCGCGGTCTGGCGCAACATCTCGTCACCCAGACCGTGTCCGTATACGTCGTTTATCAACTTGAACTGGTCCATGTCTATCAGAAGAAGCACGCCTCTGCCGCCGTCGCCCTTCACAGATCCTATCCACTCGTCTATTAACTCCATGAAACGCGAGCGGTTAAGGAGCCCTGTCAGCATGTCGTACGAGGTGAGCTGGCTTATCCTCTCCTTGGAACGCATCTTCTCGGTGATGTCCTCCTGGACGGCGAGAAAGTGGGTTATCTCGCCATCTTCGTTCTTGACCGGAAAGATACCGCCGTTTGACCAGTAAAACTCGCCGTTCTTTTTCTTATTCTTGAAGATACCACGCCATGTGTTGCCGCTCGTGATCGTGCGCCACAGCTCCTCGTACTCGACATTAGGGGTCTCTCCTGAGGAGAGTATCCTCGGGGTCTGTCCTATGGCCTCTTCCCTTGAATATCCCGTGACCTCCTCGAACATGCGGTTTACGTACTCAATGACCCCGTTGGTGTTCGTTATGAATATGATATTTATGCTCTGCTCGATGGCGGTCGACAGTATCTTGAGCTCCTGTTCCGCCATCTTGCGGCCGGTGATATCCGAGATGAAACCCTCCAGGCACAGTAACTCCCCATTATGGGAGTACACGCCCCTTCCCTGATCCCAGACCCACCTGTCTTCACCCTTTGCGGTACGGATCCGGTAGCTCAGGCCGTACGCCCTCTTTTCGTTCAACGCCGACTGTATGGCCTTCCACACATTCTCCCGGTCTGCCGGGTGTATGAGGTCTCTGCCGAAAGAGACCACCTTGTTTCCAACCAACTCCTCGGGACTGTATCCGGTCATCTCCACGCAGCCATCGCTTACGAACTCCATGGTCCGGTCCATGTCATTACGGCAACGGTAGACGATGCCCGGCAGGTTGCTCATCAACGTTGAAAGCGCCCTGCGGCTCTCTTTGAGCTCCGCGGTCCTTTCGCGGATCTGTTTAGCCATACCGTTGAACGACTCCGAGAGTCTCCCTAACTCGTCCGAGGATCTCACCTCAACCGTGGTATCGTATCTCCCACTGGCTATCTCGCCTGCGGCATCCGTGATCTTTCGCAGGCCTCCCACAACCCCCCTCAAGAAGGCCATATAAAGGAGCCCCATCAATCCGGTAACAACGAACCCGGTTGTGACCACGCCGCGCCTTATCTTCTTAAGCGGCGCCATCACATCGGCTGAGTCGACCTCTACGAGCAGTGTCCAGCCCAGTTCATCGAGGCACTCGCTCCCCCCCACGACCTCCTCACCCCTGTAGTCCGTATAAAATCCGGCCATCCCGCTCTTCTCGTCCCTGCAGCTGTGTATCGGCGGCGTGTCCACAACAATCCCGGCGGCGGCCTCACCCTGCACCCGTTCACCCCCTGCGATTATCCTTCCATCCCTGTTGACGAGGTATGCCTTCATGGACCGGTGACGCCCGGTGTTGTGCTGTGAACCCAGGACGCCTCCGTAAGATCCTCCGCCCAGGAGGGTGTCGAGTTCGGACAATCTTATGAAGTTCGCAAGGACCCCCAGGGGCCTCGACCCGTTCCTGCTGTAGATGGGTGCCGAAGCCGCAATCACCGGCGTACGCGCATGGAGTTCCGAATCTTCAACGATGCTCCCACCCTCCCTGCCGCTCGCAAAGAACCTCTTTGCCGAAAATTCCCTGCCCATCTCGGAAGGGTCCGTGGACGCTACAACAACACCATCCATGGATATGATGTCTATGTGGATTATGGTTCTGTCGATGGGAAGCTTGTTTCGGAGGAGGTATTCGTTGAGCGATGCCGCCGAAGGCTCGCGGCCAGAGACGAGCTCTTCAAGCTCGCGGACGATAAAGCCGTCACTCGAAAAAACCTCGGCACGCCCCCTGCTCATCCGGAGAAACTGATATATCTGCCCGTAATAGGCCCCCGCCAGGGCCTTAACATCGTCCAGCACGATCCGCTTCAGATGATCCCTGTTGGCACGGTATGTTACAAGGAACGTTATGAATATCGGCAGCAGTATTACAATGACGGCGAGCAGCGCCTTTTGGGGGAGCGAAAAACGGGGCTTCTGCATTTTACACAACAACCGGCTTTCTCACCCTGACCGGGCATAAAATGATCATCAAAAAGAATCAGCCCAAAACCGCTTCAAACGGCTTCGGATCTCCGATACCTGCCGCCCTTCCACAACGCCCCCTGTCCTCAGCCCGCCGGTGAAAGGTCAGGACAGACATCCTCCGCCCTTTCGATTGTCCTCATATCGAGAAGGAACCTCTCCCTGTTTATCCTGCCGAGTATCGGCGGGGTGCTGGAGAGGAAAACGGCGGATATCCTCTCCGCCTTCACGTGTTCATGGGTTATTGCTACAAGCCTTGTGGGCAGGGCGTAGCCCGGCAGTGATCCGCTTCCCACTACCGACTCTCCCTCCTCTACTTCGACCGTATACCCCGGTCCCAGCCTGTCCACAAGCAGCCTCTTCGCCTCCTGCGCCACCTTATCGATATCCTCTACAGGCCTGGCCAGAAAACGCAGCGCGGGAAGCCTTGCAACAAGGCACTCCGGCCGCAGATAGAGCCTCAATGTGGCCTCAAGGGCCGCAAGCGTAAGCTTGTCCACCCTCAACGCCCTCTTGAGGGGATTCCTCCTTATCCTGTCCACGAACCTCCTCTTGCCCACGATGATCCCTGCCTGAGGTCCGCCGAGAAGCTTATCTGCGCTGAAGGTCACAACATCCGCGCCCATCTGCACCCGCTCGCCAACCACCGGCTCCTTTTCCATGCCGAAGGGGGAAAGATCTATGAGCGAGCCGCTGCCCAGATCCTCGACCACCGGCAGCCCATGGGTCCTGCCCATCTTCACCATATCCTTGAGCCCTACCTCAGAGGTGAAGCCCACTATCTCGTAGTTGCTCCTGTGTGCCTTGAACAGGAGCGCCGTGTCTTCGGTTATCGCGGAGGTGTAATCAGAGGGATGGGTCCTGTTGGTTGTGCCCACCTCCCGTAGAACGCACCCGCTCTTTTCTATGATCTCCGGCAACCGGAACGAACCGCCTATCTCTATGAGCTCACCCCTTGATATGACCACCTCTTTCTTATCGGCAAGTGTGTTGAGAGTTATAAGCACCGCGGCGGCGTTGTTGTTCACAACGCAGGCTGCCTCGGCCGAGGTCAGCGACCTGAGGAGCCCCTCCACGACAGAGTCCCTCTCGCCCCTTCCTGCCCTTGCGAGGTCGAACTCCAAGTTCACAGGCCCTGTTGCCGCAAGATTCAGGGCATCGACCGCCTCGCGGCACAGCACCGCCCTTCCAAGGTTGGTGTGCAGGACCGTCCCGGAGGCGTTCACCACCCGCCTGAGCCCAGGCTCGGTCAACACCGTAAGGCGGTCCCTTATCCTGCGGATGAGATCTGTCCTGTTAAGTCCACGTATCCTTCCTTCGGTTATCCCCTTACGGAACCATTCGATCGCCGCCCTGACCGAATCCTTTACAATGCAAGGGTTGAGATCGCTGAGGAGATCCTTCAGCTCAGCGCTCCTCAGCAGCTCATCGACCGAAGGTAACTCTCTGAGTAACTTTTTGTCCATCTTATGTACTTTCCGGCTGGGAAGACCACGGCAGGCAAAACCACGAAGTGATAACTTTGAAGTTGTAAGGACTTATAAAATCTACCACACGAACAGCCCGAGGTCAATATTTGATTTACCGGCCTGTGTATGGCAGAATAAGGAAGATGCGTAACGCCAAGCCACTGATACTCCTTTCTCTTGCGCTTCTGGTCGCCACAACATCCTGCGGTGACGGCCGGAGTGATTCCGAAGAAAGGACGCCCGCGGCAGGGATCATCGACAGGTACGTGAACCCCCTTACCACCGCACCACAAAAGGCACGTGATGCCTCCGGGGCTGCATCAATGAGGACAGGGGCACAGAAAAGGATGATAGAGGAAGGCCGATGAAGGGTAAAGCCGCTGAAGTGAAAAAAGTGGACGAAGAAGGGCTGGACAGGCTCGTTAAGATAATGGAACGCCTGAGGGGGCCTGGAGGATGTCCCTGGGACAGGGAACAGACCATGGAGAGTCTCATACCGTTCATACTCGAGGAGGCGTACGAGGTTGTGGATGCGATAGAGTCAGGCTCAGCCGATGATGTCAAGGAAGAGCTCGGAGACCTTCTCTTCCAGGTAATCTTCGCCTCACAGATCGCCAAGGAAAAAGGCAGTTTTGACATATACGACGTGATAGGTGAAAGCTCGGAAAAGATGATAAGGCGCCATCCGCACGTCTTCGGCGACCTCGAGGCTGAGACAACAGAGGATGTCCTGAAACACTGGGCCGAGATAAAGAAGTCGGAAGGCAAGGAAAAAAGAGGTTATCTTTCCGGTGTTCCCGAAGCCATCCCTGCCCTCCTCAGGGCTCACAAGGTGAGCGAAAAGGCGTCGAAGGCCGGCTTCGACTGGAAGGATGTCGATGCTGTCATCGATAAGGTCTACGAGGAGCTAAAGGAGTTCGAGAACGCCCTTTCAAGCGGTGACGCCGAAAGAACCGAGGAAGAACTGGGAGATCTCTTCTTTGCCCTTGCGAATGTCAGCAGGTTCATCGAGGTAAACCCGGAGGAGGCTCTGAGGAAGACCATAGGCAGGTTCATAGGCCGTTTCCATTACATTGAAAAAAAACTCGAGGAGGGCGGCAAGGAACTCGGCTCGGTCGGCCTCGAAGAGATGGAGGCCATGTGGAACGAGGCAAAGGCACGGGAAAAAAAGCAAGCTATTACAGAGGGTTAAAAAGATGTCCCCAAAAACTGTTGAAAACTTGTTGAAAACCCAACGAATGCAAAATACAAGGAAACCGTATTTGCAAGGAGTTCAGGAAACTGCATAATTTTTGACCACAAAAATAAGCTTTTAATTAGCGAGGTTACGCCATTTTCAGGGATTATTCATTTAGGCGGATTTTTCACCCCGTTTTCTCTGTAACCTTTCTGCTATAAGTTCTTTTAAAAAGGACACTTCCGCCACTCCAAGCACAAATGACAGGACAACATACAGGACCATGCCGATGGTTATCGAGGCAACAAGGAGCATGGCCTTGGAC
>WGEY01000099.1 GCA_015492495.1 Deltaproteobacteria bacterium
ATACGTGACCGGCTCTTGCTTGTCCCAGGCAGGCTCGTGTCCGGTGCAAGGAGCCTTGTCTTGAAGCTCGAACGCACGTGGTTTTACAGGACCGAGTACGAACAAGCGCTTTCGAGGGTTACCTGAAACTGAGACCATCTCAAGGCTTAACGGACCGAAAGGCTCAGGTGTGGAGGTGTCTTTAAAACCGCCTCTTCTCCCTGACCCCGGCCATGTGGAGCCGAAACTTTTATTGCTTTTGCAAAGAATCGCCATGAAAATACCTCGCCAGGCAACTTCTGAAGACCTCTCCTATATTTTTGAGCATTCACGCATAATTTGGGTTAAATGGCAGCCCGATTGCATTCACTCACCTGTCTTAATAACAGGATAACAGGGATAGTAAGCCCTGTTTTACATAGGCCCGATTATCTGGAGAGGTTTCCCTTCAGATATTCGTCGAGCCTCTTTTTGTCGAAAATCCAGAGAGAAAGGAGGTGAAACTTAATGAAGAGGATATCTGCTTTACTGGTCGCCCTTGTGATGGTATTGGGGGCTTCGATGCATGCCCACGCCGCCCTGATACTCAGAGGCACGGACACCCAGGGCAATCGGCTGATCTATGACGATGACCTCGACATCACCTGGTATGATTACACGAACAACTCGGCTATATGGCAGACCCAGGTGAACTGGGCGGATGCCCTGACCGTTGACTTCGGCGGCATGGTTTATGACGACTGGCGCCTGCCGGAAACCGTGGATGGCCAGTATTTCTGGGGTTATGACGGCACTACCACGGTCGGCTATAACATCACAACCAGCGAGATGGGGCACCTCTTTTATACGGAGCTCGGGAACCTGGCGCCTTTAGCCACGGATGGTACAGTTATCCAGTCAGGCTTTGGGTTATCAAATACCGGTCCCTTCCAGAATTTGATAGCCTGGCGCTACTTCTCTGGTACGGAGTATTTATCCACTATCTATACTAGCTCGTGGTACTATAGCGCGTGGTACTTCAACTTCTACTGGGGCAGTCAGTCTAAAGACTATAAGTTGAACAACTACTACGCGCTCGCCGTGCGTCCTGGTGATGTCGCCGCCCCCGTGCCTGAGCCGGGGACCCTTCTCCTTCTCGGAAGCGGCCTTGCAGGGCTGGTCCTGACTCGAAAGAGGTTCGGGCGGCGACATGGCTGATTGGGTGATTCGGGTCATTCGATCCTTTTGTTGGATCAGGGGGATTCTCCCCCTGCTTTCTCCGTATTTTTCTGAGTTTATCTAACGCCATGGCCCGTTATGAGCATCCGCCTATCAGGAAGGCGATGTATGTAGCGGTTCACTTTGAGAAGGTGGTGGCCGGGTTCAGCCGTTGCCACAAGTATACCCTGGGCACGGAACTCAGGAACAAGGGTCGAGAGATTGTAAGCCTGATCGTTAAGGCCAACTTCTCCTGGGATAAAATGCCCCTCCTCCTGGAACCGCGGGAGCAGATTGAAGAGATGATGATCCTGATCCGACTCTGCAAGGAGGTCAGGGCCCTCAAGGGTTTTAAAGCGTTTAAATTCGCCGTCGAGGAGGTGGTCTCAATAAGCAGGCAGAACGAGGGGTGGCTTAAGAGTGTGGGTAAGGATAAGAGTGGGCCTGAACTGCCTGAAAGCCAGAGAGGGAGACCCTCTTTTTTCAGGTGAGCGTGCCGGGATGGATCATTGTGCGTCTACCCCGCCTGACAATGGAACAGGCATGGCCGTGCAGGGTGTGATACCCGTTGGGGGATTCCCATCCGGTGGGACAGGATGAAGATTCTGTCAAAAGTGGGTAGACAAGCGGCAGCGACTACTGGTCCGGTACGGAGTATTCTGCCGATCCAGACAACGCGTGGAACCGCAACTTCAACAACGGCAACCAGAACGTGAACAATAAGGCTGCCAACAACTACGCGCTCGCCGACCCCCCTTTTTAGTCCCGTCCTTGAAAAAGGTCATTACCGGGTACGAGAACACATTAAGTGCCGTTATATTCGGCTCCGCCGACAACGTCATTGCAGAGCGACCAGCAGGAGCGCAGAGGCCTTGTTTTTACCCTCTCTTTGTGGTAGTATTTTTTCATACCAGAGTGGAGGTGGCTTATTATGGGAAATGCCGTCAAGAAAACAATATCCCTGCCCAGGGATATGGCGAAAGAGATTGAGGAGATGGCAGAGGAGCAGGGCAAAAGCGTAAGCGCGGTCATACAGGATGCCGTCCGTCTCGCGAGGAAGGAGAGGCTTAAGAGGGAGTTCTCCGGGATACAGGGCTACTGGAGCGCGCGGGCAAAGGAAAAGGGGATACTCACCGAGCGGGATCTTAAAAGATACCTGGGGAAGAATTGATAGTCGTCTTCGATACCAATATCTTCGTATCCGCCTTTGCGATACCGGGCGGCCTTGCCGAAAAAGCCGTTCTGAGGATAATCGAGGGTGAAGACACGCTTGTCGTCTCAAGGGAGATACTCGATGAGCTGCTTGGCGTCCTTTCTAAGAAGTTCAGCCGAGACGCGGAGCAGCTAAGCCGTGTGGCCGTCGTCGTCTCGGAGATGGGCGAGATGGTGAGAAGCGGCAGGAAAATCAAGGTCCTTCAGGATGATCCCGACAACAGGGTGCTCGAATGCGCCGTAGCAGGCAGGGCGGATCTGATAGTAACAGGGGATAAGGAGATACTTGGCCTAAAGACCTATAAGGGGATACGCATAATCAGCCTCAAGGATTATCTTGCCAGGGGAGGCGGGGGTTGACATGGCTGTAGGTAGGTAAGACGGGTCTCTTTTTTATTTTTCAACGTCAGGCTCAACCGTAGAACTTGTGAATTTAACCTGACGGTACTTAGGCAGGAAGAATAGATCAATTCCCGGCATACCCCGCAACCTCGGCATCCACTCATTGATTTCCCACCCTTCCTTAAGTTAGAATATTCAAGTGAATTCAGATCCGGGAGTGCCCCGATGAACTCCATATACGTAGCCCTTTTCGCATTCGTTGCATACATACTGGCCTACCGGTTCTACGGCCGTTTTCTGAGCCGCAGGATTTTTTCGATAGACCCCGCAAGGCTCACCCCGGCGCACGAGTTCCGCGACGGCGTTGACTTCGTGCCCACCAAGAGGCATATACTCTTCGGCCACCACTTCACCTCCATCGCCGGGGCCGGTCCCATAGTGGGACCGGCGATAGCCGTGATATGGGGGTGGCTTCCGGCTCTTGTCTGGATAGTCTTCGGCTCTATAGCCATGGGCGCTGTGCACGACTTCGGCGCGCTGGTTGTGTCGGCAAGGCACGGGGGCAGGTCCATAGGCGAGGTCACAAGGGAGCTCGTCGGTCCAAGGGCGAGGACCCTCTTCCTGCTCCTCATATTCTTCGCGCTCCTCATAGTCATAGCTGTATTCATCCTGGTCATAGGCGTCCTCTTCGTGAATTACCCGGCCACCGTGCTTCCGGTCTGGGTGGAACTGCCCCTGGCTGTGCTCCTCGGCTTCTACATATACAGGAGATCGGGCAACACGCTCCTGGCCTCCGTTGTGGCGCTCGTCGTTCTCTACGCATTCGTCCTGGTCGGCATGCATGTGCCGTTGAGGATGCCGCCGCTTATTATGGGCAGCGAGGTCCTTACATGGAGCGTGGTGCTCCTTGTATATGCATACGTCGCGTCGACCCTGCCGGTGTGGGTGCTCCTTCAGCCGCGTGATTACATCAACTCACACCAACTCTTCGTGGGGCTCGGGCTCCTCTACCTGGGGCTTTTTATCGCAAGGCCCGAGATAGTGGCCCCCGCGGTGAACCATAACCCCGTGGGCGCGCCGGTCCTTATACCGTTCCTCTTCATAACCGTTGCATGCGGCGCCATATCGGGCTTTCACTCCCTCGTCTCTTCGGGAACAACGGTGAAACAGCTTGACAATGAAAGGGACATCCCCTTCATAGGGTACGGGTCGATGCTCATCGAAGGAGTGCTCTCCGTGCTGGTGATACTTGCTTGCACCGCCGGCTTCGGCTCGCTCTCGGCGTGGAACGCGCACTATTCGAGCTGGGATGCGGCAAAGGGGCTCGGGGCCAAGATAGGGGCCTTTGTCGAAGGAGGGGCCTCGTTCCTTTCAGCTACTGGCATCCCGCACGAGCTGGGTGCAGCGATAGTCGCGGTCCTTGTCATAAGCTTCGCTGCGACCACCCTGGATACCGCGACAAGGATACAGCGCTACGTGGTTTCCGAGCTCGCCGAAGACCTGAAGCTCGATTTTCTGAAGGGACGCCACCCTGCTACCACGGTGGCGGTGGTGAGCGCCTTTGCATTGAGCATGATAAAGGGTGGAAAGGGAGGACTGATACTGTGGCCGCTCTTCGGGACCGTAAACCAGCTCCTCGGCGGGCTGGCGCTGCTTTCGGTCACGATGTACCTCGTAAGGATAGGAAAGCCCGTCTACTACACGCTGCTTCCGATGATCTTCATGCTCATCATGAGCGCGTGGTCAATGATAGCGAACCTGGGGCGTTTTGCAGAGGCCGGCAACTGGCTCCTTATATCGATAGGTTCAGCGATCTTTCTCCTGGAGGTATGGCTCGTATTCGAGGCGGTAAGCGTGGTCAGGTCACTGAGAGGTGGTGAACGGGCCGGTGAGGTGGTCGCCTGTCCGGTGGGCGAAGAGGAGTAAGGAAGGAGGGAGGCTGGGGTGGGGATTGAGCGGCACTCTTCTCGCCCCAACCTCCTCTGGCCACTGGATCAGGCAACTTCAACCTTTATCTTCCTCGGCTTCGTCTCCTCTGCCTTGGGCAGATGCACATAGAGTATTCCGTCCCTCAGACCGGCCTTTATCTTGTCCGGCGCAACCTTCACCGGGATGTTTATGGACCTCTCGAAGGTACGGTAGGTCCTCTCCCTTCTCAGATAGTTCTCCTCTTTTTCTTCCTTCTCTTCCTTGATCTCACCCCTTACGGTCAGGGTGTTCTCCTGCACCGACACGTCGATGTTTTCCTTGGACACGCCGGGCATCTCGATCTTGACGAGTATCTCTTCATCCCTGTCTATGATGTCGACCGCGGGCAGCGTGACGTCTCCCTCGCCTACAAGCCTCTTCCAAGGGGTCAGAACGGCCCTTCTCGGTGAGGGCAGGAACTCGTCCCATATCCTCTCCATCTCTTTCCTCATATGCTCCAATTCTGTTAGCGGGTGCCATTTTTCGAGCGCCATCGTTCTCCCTCCTTTCGTATCGTATTTTTTTGCCGGGCGTATTGAAAAAATCACGTTCATCGGGCTGATATCTCCGGTTATGTTCGTCGGTCTTTTCCGTTACCCCTCACTTATGAATATAGGTGCGGTGTGCAGGTTTGTCAAGGCGGTGGCATTTCTTTGCCTGAGCAAACCCAGGAGCCGGTGCATCCCGTCTTATAAGAGTCCGTTCGTGATGTAAACCGAAGATCGGTCTGGGCCGGGTTGCGTCCGGTGCGTTCTGACCGCTGGGGATCACGGGAGAGAAGATGCAGTGGGATGAGAACAACTTTAGCACCATTCGGCCGGCAGTCAAGTGCTAAATGAGGTTGGACAGCACAAGGAGGATACCAGCCGTGAGATGGGCAAGGATTATGGACTTGATCGACGGGACAAGCCTTCCGCCGTCTGCGTAGTTTCTTATTATACCGGCCGAGGCCTTCACGGCGAAGTAAAGCGAGCCGAGGGCGATGAGCGAGGCCGGCGCCGTATACCCGAGGAGAGTGGATATTATCAGGCTGAGATACGCGCACCCCAGGAATACAGGAACGCCCCATCTGCCCCTTTCGGGACCAAGACGCACCAAAAGGTTTCTCTTACCAGAGATCCTGTCGGCCTCGTAATCCGGGAACTCGTTCATGTACAGCAGTCCGGCTATGAGGAAGCTCAGGGGAAGCGAGATAAAGAAGACCCCGCTTTTCAGCGTCCCGGTCTGTACGTAATACGAACCGCTTACCGTAAGGAGTCCGAAGTTGAGCCCGACCATGAGCTCCCCGAGCCCCCTTCCGGCGAAAAAGAGCGGAGGCGCCGAGTAGAAAAAACCGGACAGGAGCCCCACGGCTCCTATCAGGATGAGTAACGGCCCCTTCAGGTACGCGAGATAGAGCCCTATGAGGCTTCCGGCCGAGAGCAGCACCACCGCCAGATAAAGGGTCTCCTTCGGCTCCATGAGCCCCTTCTGTATCATGCGGCTTCCGCCGGCAAACGGGGTGAGCGGGGTTCTGTTCATGGCATCGGCGCCGTTCAGATGGTCGAAGTAGTCGTTTATGACGTTCATTCCTCCATGGTAGAATACCGCCGCCACAAGCGCGGCCGCGAAGGCCCGTACGTCAAAGACACCGTAACTGTGCCATGCGTACGAGGTTCCGAGCAGGATCGGAATTATTATGGCGGGAAAGAACATCGGACGGGTAGCAGCGATGTAGAGTCCGAGCCGCTTCATGGTATTAGTATAGAGCTTTATCAGGGATGGTCAAGACACAGGCGTTCGGCGTCCGAAGGGATCCGGCTTGTAGTGACGAGCAAGGGGGGCCGTTATACGCCGCGTATTCCGGCCTGTGTATGGCACTTGTTGACACGTGCTGGAGGTTGTGATAGAACCCTCTTTATACATCTTCCCACTCTTCGCCGCGGTCAAATGATGAGACGTATCTGGAGCTTTTTCGCCTCGACCGGACTTACGGTCACACTGGCGGTACTTATATGTATCGTCACCGCCTGGGGTTCCATCACGGTCGTAAGGAACCAGCGTTTCTTTCAGGAGATCGACCACAGAATCTTTCTGCCATGGCTCTTTCGCCACGGAACGGAATCTCCCGGGCTTACGCTCTGGATGTTCGTACTGGTCCTTCTTATCTCCCTCTTTGCCGTCAACACCTTCGTGTGTACAGCGGACAGGCTCCGTGTCATAATCAGGAACAGGAGAGGCTACAGGGCGTTTCTCCCCCAGGTCGTACACATAGGCTTCCTGGTGGCGCTTGCAGGACATCTCGTGGGCAGCACCTTCGGGTTCAGATCCACCGGGGTCGTCCTTGCGCAGGGCAGGGCGGTCCCGGTGCCTCATACGGCCGATCTCTCGGTGCGGCTCGAGGATGTTGATGTGGCCTTTACACCACGGGGAGGGCTGGACCGCCTTTCCACGAGGCTTACGCTCATCGAGGGCGGAACCGAGGTGCGGACGGGTACCGTGCGTATAAACGGACCTTTGGTATACAAGGGGATCGCCTTTTACCATGCAAACCAGGGCAGGATCACGACCGGTCTGGTCCTTGATGTGGACGGCGAGAGGGTCGAGGTGGGGTTCGACGGAGGCTTTACCACGGCCGCGGGAAAGAGCTTCACGCTGGGCCGCCTCTATCCCGACCTCGCGATAGACAGAAGCGGCAGGCCGTATTCACGTTCCGCCCGGTTCAGAAACCCGTACCAGGAGATAATCGCAGCGGATGGGAGCTCGGCGCTCCTGGGTATAGCACGTCCTGGGGGCACGGTCGATCTTGGAGGGACCTCCGTAACCCTTGTAGATTACGTGGTCTCCCCCTACGTGGTCCTGAACATACACAAGGATCCGGGCATATGGCTCATAATGGCCGGATCGATGATACTCGTGGGCGGGATGGTTCTCCTGCTCCTTTCTAAGGGAGAGAGGGGGGAGCTCCTGAGGAGGCCTTCGACCGGTTAGGCAGCCCGCTTGAGCCGGTCGCATCCTTCAGATCCATATGCTTGCATCGTGGTGAATGAACCGGCGCACACAGTCGCATACAACTAACGGCTTCGAAGAGCCCGGGTTTCAATCCCGTAGGGGGGCTGATTCCAGGCGGAATGGTTCATCGCATGAGTACCATACCAGACTGAACAGGAGATGATGCCATGTTCCATATTGCAGACCCGGACGACATCAGGAACGGAAAGGTAACGGACGTTTACTTCGCGCGCACGCTCGAGATACTGAAGAAGAAGGGTGTCGACAAGAGGGTTAGGGCCGAGTTCTTCGCGAAGAAGCTTCCGCAGAACTGGGAGTGGGGTGTCTTTGCCGGCGTGGAAGAGGTCGCCCGGCTCATGGAGGGTAAGCCCGTCAGCATACGCTCTATGCGCGAGGGCGAACTCTTCAGGCCGTGGGAGCCAGTGATGGAGATAGAGGGGATGTACCAGGACATATGCGTCTTCGAGACGGCCATGCTGGGCCTTATTTGCCAGTCATCCGGCGTGGCCACCAAGGCCGCGCGCATCAGGGTGGCGGCCGGCGACAGGATGGTGGTAAGCTTCGGGGCAAGGCGCATGCACCCGGCCATTGCGCCGATGATAGAGAGGGCCGCCTTTATCGGCGGCTGCGACGGTGTGGCAGTCATAGCGAGCGCGGAGCTGCTGCACGTAGACCCCATGGGCACCATGCCCCATGCGCTCATACTCGTCCTCGGCGACACCGTCGAGGCCGTGAAGGCGTTCGACGAGGTCCTCGACAAGGAGATAAAGCGGGTCGCGCTCATCGACACCTTCAACGACGAAAAGACCGAGGCGCTTAGGGTCGCGGAGGCGATGAAGGGTAACCTCCATGCCATGAGGCTCGATACCCCGGCCACAAGGAGGGGCGACTTCTACAGGATATTCGAGGAGGTGAGGTGGGAGCTCGACCTGAGGGGCTACGATAACATAAAGCTCTTTGCAAGCGGCGGCATAGACGAGGAGGAGGTTTTGAGGCTAAAGCCCGTGGTCGACGCCTTCGGGGTTGGTACCTCCATAAGCGATGCACCTGTGGTGGACTATTCGATGGACATAATGGAGATAGATGGCGTGCCCGTTGCAAAGCGGGGCAAGTGGTCAGGGGCGAAGGATGTCCTGAGATGCAGCGGTTGTGCAAGGAGCATGGTGGTCCCGCTCGGCAAGCCCCCCGCATCCTGCGGGTGCGGCGGGCAATGGGAGGTCCTGTTGGTGCCGCTTTTAAAGGACGGCAGGCTCGAAAGGGAACTCCCGGAGCCGAAAAAGATAAGGGAAGAGGTGCTTGGAAGACTCAAGGGGCGGGAGCTCTGAGGCCGGATCGTCCTGCGTCATTCATAGTTCGACAATGGCGTTGTCCGTATCTGGACCGCGGCGACCGCCCTACATCTTGCCAGCCGAGCCGGCTGCAAGCTGCATGGCAGGCGCCCGCGATGCATGCTCAACAAGCGTTGATGCCTTTACAAACCTGTAGCCGCGTTCCCTGAGTTCGTCTATTATCTCGCCGAGCCTCTCGGCCGGCCTGTCATCTTTCCTGGCCGTGCCAAGGTGCATGAGTATTATGCCGCCCCTGAGCCCGTATGTGTCCCTGTTGAAGTTGAGTATCCTCGCCTTGATCTCGCCGGAGGTGAGGTAAAGCTCCGAAGAGCTGTCCGATACCCAGTCGAGGGTGTCGAGGCTCTCCTTTCTTTCGTGGTCCGAGGTCCATCCGACATGAAGGTAGCCCTCGGCGTAGGCCCACTCCCTGAGCTCCGC
This sequence comes from Deltaproteobacteria bacterium, assembly GCA_015492495.1. Classification (GTDB taxonomy): domain Bacteria; phylum Desulfobacterota; class GWC2-55-46; order GWC2-55-46; family DRQE01; genus S146-62. The sequence continues at coordinate 9,456 of WGEY01000099.1, forward strand.
ATTTATCTCACCGTAGGGTGCCCTCCACAGCGGGGCCATCCTCTTGCCTGTTACGGAGGTGAAGAGTCGGGCCGTCTCCCTGAGCTCGCTTGCTAGCAACTCGCGCGTGATCCAAGGAAGTGTCTTGTGGCTGCGGTTTTTCGTGAACTCGGTCAGGTGCGGGTGGGTCATCGTGTGGTTGCCTATCTCGTGACCGTCCCGTACCATGCGTCGCACTATCTCGGGGTACTTCTTTATGAACGAACCGGTCAGGAATATCGTGGTCCTTACGTTCCTTTGCCTGAGCGTGTCGAGTATGAGCTCCGCATCGCCGGCATGGGATCCTCCGTCGAAGGTGATACTTAGCTCCATCCTCTCAGTGTCACCCCTGGTGATATCCGCAGGGAACCTTCCGCGTATCCAGGGGGGGCGTGCGTAGGAAGAGGCCTGTGGGTTTGCCTCGGCGCCTCGCAATGTTCGCATAGTGTCGAGCATCGGGTCCGCGTGGAGGTGGACAAAGAAGAGCGATACAACGCTGAGCGCGACCCCTGTGGATGCCTGCACGGTACGAAGCCTCATGGCGTTTCTTGAGACGAACGAGGAGAGCCCTTCGGGACACAGCGACAGGAAGGATTTAAGGAGTGAGTAACCGAGGCGGCCGATGTGGAACAGGGATACGCAGAGAGAGGAGATGAAGAGAAAGGCCGCAAGCATCAGAAGTCCGGAGAGGTTCCGTACGGCCCTCTCCAGGCGCGGACGGGGAGAGGATCTTGCGCCCAGGTGTTTTATGAGCCTCGTAACTGAACTAACCGCTCCTCTGGTCTTTGCCATGATGATGTCCAAGACGGTATCGAGCGAATACGATAGAAACTTCCCTTATGCATGATGTTCCAGCGCGGCCTGCCGCTGGGAACTTTCAATGCCGAATACAGGACGCATACCTGAAAGATACCATTTCGGCACGGAACGGTCAATTCCGCCCGGCCTATATACCCTAAAACAGATTTAGAGTTCAATGGGATATATAGAAAAACCCTCTTGGATAAGGGTTTAGGGTGATATAGAATATCACCTGCAAGGTTAAACCCACTACATCCAGGAGGGTCAAGGAGATGATACA
>WGEY01000100.1 GCA_015492495.1 Deltaproteobacteria bacterium
AGACCCCTGTCAACAGCCTCAAGCCGGCTCCTCTCTATGTAGGCCTCCATCGTCTCCTCTATAGCCCTCCTGAACGCCTTTAACCCTTCTTCCTTCCACTCATCTACATACCATCCATCGCAGGATGTGAGACCTAACTCCTTGACTATCCTGTGCAGCTTGTGAGAAGTTCTCTATCGTGGCTCTCTGGGCCATAGGGGTACCTCCTTATAGTTGGTATAGTTGGACCGCTATAAATGGTACCCCTTCCTCTTTACTGACACAAGATAAGATACATTACCGAACCTTCGGGTGAATTGACAGAAAGGGCCGTTTTCTGGTAATCTTTTACTATAAGGCCTGACCACGGGCATGTCGGACGGAGGTTGTGCACGGCAGGCGTTTGGAGACGAATCACTCTGTCCAGGCAGTCGGGGCATACCGATCAACCCGGAAAGCCGCAGGGATCAAAAACAGCCTTGCTGGCTTAAAGATGATCTTGACACATGCGGCCATTCTATATTTTTGACATAGCTGTAAAGATAAGGTTTGGGTAGCCTCGTGCCATGGAAAAAGGCAGACTAAAACACGCCCAAAGGTCGCTGGACGCGGTCACCGACACCGGCGCTCTGACTGACCGCTTCGGCCGCACAATGACCTACCTCAGGGTCTCGGTCACGGACCGCTGTAACCACCGCTGCACGTACTGCGCCCCTTCCGAGGACAAGTTCACTCTGAAGAAAAGGGAAGAGATACTCAACTTCAAGGAGATCGTCAGAGTGGTGCGCCTCATGGTCGGCATGGGCGTCAAAAAGGTACGACTCACCGGCGGAGAACCGCTTGTACGTAAGGACGTCGACAGACTCGTGGGAATGCTGTCGGAGCTCGGGGGCATAGAGGACCTTTCCATGACGACGAACGCCACCCTTCTCAAACGATACGCGCGCTCCTTGTCGCAAAACGGCCTCAACCGCATAAATATAAGCCTCGACACACTCGACCCGGACCGTTTCCGCATGGTATCCGGCGGGGGGGAACTCGAGCCTGTGCTGGACGGCATAGACGAGGCCCTAAAGGAAGGCCTTACCCCTATCAAAATCAACACCGTGGTCATGCGTGGGTTAAACGAGGATGAGCTGGCCGCGATACTGGACTTCGCGGCCGCAAAGGATCTCACCGTGCGCTTCATAGAGTTCATGCCAATGCGTGACGGTGTCGACTGGGAGGCACTCTATATCCCCATCAAAGAAATCCTAAAGAGGGAGGAGATCAAGGAAAGGGTCGATACAGGTGCTGTTCCGGACAAGGACAGCACGGCCGCATACTCCCTGCCCTTGAAATCAGGCAGGGGCAAGGTGGGGTTCATCTCCCCCATGTCGAACCGTTTCTGCGACGGTTGCAACAGGCTCCGCCTTACCTCGGACGGCAAGCTCCGTTCCTGCCTGCCCGCGGATATGGATGTGGACTTGAGGTCGGCGCTCAGGTCCGGCGGCACTGATGAAGAGCTTGCAGCACTCATCCGGAGGGCCGTACTACTCAAACCCGAATCAGGCGAGTACAACTTTGACAAAGAGGGTCGCAACAGATCCATGATACACATAGGAGGATAGGTGAAGCTGTCGGGCCGCAACCAGCTCCCGGGGGAGATAGTGGAGATCAAGAAGGGGGACGTGGTATCAGAGGTTGTGATACAGGTGGGTGAATACCAGATCGCCGGTGTCATTACTACAACAAGCGTCGAGAACATGGACCTTGCTGTGGGGGACCGGGTCACAGCGCTGATAAAGGCGACGGAGGTGTCATTCATAAAGTGACGCGCCTTGTCCGCACGATCCTCTTACTGCTTTTCGTAGCGGTGTCTTCGATCACTCCCGTAAAGGCTGAGGCCGCAGGCAGGGTCCTGACGGTTGCCGTCGCAAGCAATGCGTTACGGCCCGTGCAGGAATTAGCGGGCCTTTTCGAGGAACGGTACGGGGTCAAGGTCCGCATTTCAAGCGGCTCTACCGGAAAGCTCTACACGCAGATCACCCAAGGTGCTCCGTTTCACGTATTCTTTGCAGCAGACAAAAGGCGGCCCGAACTCCTGGAAGAAAAAGGGCTCATAGAGCGAGGCAGCAGGTTCACCTATGCGGTCGGTGCACTCATTGTGTGGACCAAAAGACCGGGGCTTGATCTCGGCTCAAGGGGACTCACTTTTCTCAAGGATGCTCGCATAAGGCGGATAGCCGTTGCGAACCCGTCCACAGCACCGTATGGACGGGCCGCCGTGGAGGCGCTCGAACGAAAGGGCATACTGAAGGATGTCCAAAATAAGTTCGTCTACGGTGAGAACGTCTCACAGGCGTTCAACTTCGCGCGTACAGGGAACGCGGACGTATGCATAGTGGCCCTGTCGACCATATACGGACAGGACGGCAGCTACTTCCCTGTGGATGGGGCCATCCACTCCCCAATTGTCCAGCAGGCCGTGATACTGCGCGGCGCACCACCGGAGGCAAGGGAGTTTACAAGGTTCCTGAGTTCGCCGGACGCCGTAACCGTATTTTCGAAGTACGGCTACAGTGTTGCACGGTAAGAATGTATCGAGTCCTCACGGCTGTCGGCAGTTAGGGGAAAGCCTTGTTATGCTGTGCATCTTCCTCCGTAACGATTAAAAACAGTGGTCATTCGATGTCCCACCTGATATAATTGTACGCGGTGGCACACCCGTCGACAACCGCGGCCTTGTGCATTGAAGCTAACCGCAGCAGACTGCGGTAACCCGTAGGGTAGAGAGGTTTCGATTGTAATTGTATACGCCCGCATTCCCCGCAGCAAGCCACGCGGGATGCGCTCACGATGCAGCTTCATATGGACTGGCTTCCTTTCATAATATCGTTCAAGCTTGCATTCGCAACCACAGTGTGCCTGCTCTTTCTGGCCACACCGGTTGCATACATACTTGCATACAAGGGGTTCAGGGGCAAACCCCTCGTGGAGGCAGTCTTTGCCTTGCCGATAGTGCTGCCGCCAACGGTACTGGGGTTCTTCGTCCTCATTGCCGTAGGGAACATGTCCCCCGTGGGACGGTGGTACCAGAACATATTCGGCCACACGCTCGCCTTCACCTTCGAGGGGCTTATAGTAGCCTCGATCCTGTACAGCTTCCCCTTCGCCGTGCAGCCCATACAGAACGCATTCGAGGGTGTTAACCCCCGGCTCGTGGACACGGCGCGCACCCTGGGCTGTAACAGATGGCAGACCTTCTGGAGGGTGATACTGCCGGCATCGAGGCGGGGGATAGTCATGGGCATTATGCTCTCTTTCGCACATACGGTCGGAGAGTTCGGGGTGGTCCTGATGGTGGGCGGGAGCATCCCGGGTGAGACAAAGGTCGCAAGCATCGCGCTGTACGAGAACGTCGAGATGCTGGAGTACTCGCAGGCGGCCCTCATGGCGCTCGCACTACTTGTATTCTCGTATGCGGTGCTTTCAGTGGTATACTACTTCAACCGCAGGACGAGCACGCTTGTGCCGGGCTGACTACACGATGATAGAGATAAAGGTAAAAAAGCAGCTCAAGGCATTCACAATGGACGTGAACATAAAGTTCGGCCGCGAGATAGCGATCCTTACCGGGCCGAACGGTTCGGGCAAGTCCACGTTGTTGAGGACGGTGGCAGGACTTGAAAGGCCCGATGCAGGATGCATAAACGTCATGGGCGAGATCTTCTTTGATGCCTCCACTGACCTGAGCCCCGACCAGAGACGCGTGGGGTATGTCTGTCAGGAAGGGGCGCTGTTTCCATGGCTTACCGTTGAGAAGAACGTCCTCTTCGGCCTTGACAGAAATGCCCGCAAGGATCGGTCGGAATGGCTTGACGGGCTCTTCGAAGAGCTTGAGATAAAGGACCTCAAGAGGCGTTATCCGGGCAGCCTCTCGGGAGGGGAGGCCCAACGGGTGGCCCTTGCAAGGGCCCTGGCCCCCAGGCCGAGGCTCCTCCTCCTCGATGAACCGTTCTCGGCAATGGATACCGCGGTCAGGCCGAGGCTCCGGGCACTGCTGAAAGAGATGCAGCAGGAATGGGAGATACCGGTGCTCATGGTGACACACGACCACGCCGAGGCCTATATCCTCGGAGACAGGATATTCGAGCTCAAGGAAGGAAAGGTTGCGCTGTGCAACGAAAGGGGCAAGGTCATAAGGATGCCCCTTGTTTCCTATTGAACATACACCGTCTTGGAGGAATGCCTGATATGGGAGAGCTGACGCACTTCGATGAACAAGGACGCGCGAGGATGGTCGACGTGTCGGAGAAGTCCGCAACCGCAAGGGTTGCGGTCGCGCGCGGTTCCATCCTCATGGAGCCTGAAACGCTCAGGCGTATAAAAGAGGGTCGGATAAAGAAAGGGGACGTGCTTGCGGTGGCCGACGTTGCAGCGGTGATGGCGGCAAAACGCACCCCTGATATAATACCCATGTGCCACCCGATCCAGCTCACCGGTGTTGAGGTGGGCTTTGAAGACGGCCATGAGCCGGACGGAAGGGCCTATCTCAACGTAAGCGTCACGGTACGGTGCGTCGGACAGACCGGGGTGGAGATGGAGGCCCTTACCGCCGTAAGCGCGGCCCTTCTTACGGTCTATGACATGTGCAAGGCCATTGACAAGGGTATGACCATAAGCGGGGTGGAGCTCATCGAGAAAAAGGGCGGCAGGAGCGGCCACTGGAAGAGGAAAAGAGGATAAGGGAACGGGTGTCATGATACGGGTTCTTTTCTTTGGAATGCTTGCCACAAAGACCGGCACGAGAGAGGCGGAGCTGGAACTGAAAAAGCAGGGGGCAACGGTTTCGGATGTGCTCGATGAGGTACGTAGACGGTTCGACGGATTTCCGGATGGCCCGCTCCTCTTTGCCGTGAACGAGGAGCAGGCTGATCTCTCGTCGCCTGTGAAGGACGGCGATGAAGTGGCGATAATGCCGCCATTTTCAGGAGGTTAGTGCATAAGATGTCAGACGAAGTGCGCATACAGGAAGAAGACTTTTCCATCGAGGAGGAGGTGCGCAGACTCAGGGCCTCATCAAAGAGGATCGGGGCTGTTGTAACCTTTCTGGGCACGGCACGCGACTTCTCCGAAGGAAAGACCATCGAGGCCATCGAGTTCGAACAGTACGCAGGCATGGCGCTGAAGGCCCTGAAACAATTGAGACAGGCAACACTCGAGCGCTTCGATGTCGTGGACGTAAGGATCGTGCACCGCGTAAGCACCATGAAGCCTGGGGAACAGATCGTTCTCATAGCCGTTGCGTCCGAGCATCGAAAGGAGGCGTTCGAGGCGTGCAGCTGGTGCATCGACACGCTCAAGGAGACCGTGCCGCTCTGGAAAAAGGAGATCACGCCGGAAGGAGAATCATGGGTGGTTCCTCATCCGTAGACACGCCGCTCATCTCGATCGTGGGGCTTTCGGGCTCGGGCAAGACCACCCTCATGGTAAGGCTGATCTCCACCTTTGCCAAAGAGGGGTTGCGAGTGGGTACGATAAAGCACAGCTGCCACCCTCACCCGCTCGATGCCAAAGGTAAGGACAGCTGGCGCCACAAGGAGGCAGGCGCTGAACGTACCGTGTTCGTAGGGCCGAAGTCACTCCAGCTCGTGGCGGATGTAAAGGATGATCCCTCTCCAAAGGCCCTTGCCTCGGCGTATCTCGGTGACATGGACCTCGTACTGGTGGAAGGCTTCCTGCATTCCGGAACCGAAAAGATAGAGGTGGTGCGCGGCGGACGATCAAAGGCTCCGGTCTCGACCGTAGAAGACGGTCTCGTAGCCATTGCCACGGACCTTCCTGCCGACGACTTCGCCGACTACCGTGTGCCATGCTTTGACCTGAACGACATCGAGTCAATAGCGCGGTTTATCACAAAGCACCTCTCCCTCGCCCCGCGAAAGAGGGTATGAAGGGAGGTCTGATCTTGTACCTGCCAGCCGGCAAAGATCGATCCCTCCTCAGCGAAGCGGAAAGCATCGACAAGGCATGCACGGAGCAGGCTGTGAGGGGCGAACCATGCCCGCGGAGTTGAAAGAAGTATCATGTGTTATCCTTGTGGGCGGGGAGTCCAGACGCATGGGCTCTGACAAGTCGAAGATCCGGCTCAATGGGAGAAGCCTTCTGGCCCATGTGCTTGATGCGGTAAAGGATATCTTCCGGGATATCATGGTAAGTGCCCACACGCCGGACTACTCGCACGATGACATCAAGGGGCTGTGTGGGATCAGGCTTGTTACGGACAGGATTCGAGGCAGGGGGCCTTCTCTGGGCGTGTGCGCGGCGCTTGAGAGCGCTGAGAACCCATGGATCTTCGTTCTGCCATGCGACCTGCCGATGGTGAATGTATCTCTCATCCGTTATCTGGCACAATTACGCAACGGCTACGACTGCGTTGTGCCGGTTGTAGGCGGCAGGATCCAGCCTCTCTTCGCACTGTACAGGAAGACATGCCTCGAACCCCTTGTAGCGCGGATCGGACGGGGCGGCGGATCGAAGAGAGAGAGAGGCCTTGCCGGATTCATAGAAGAGACTGAGCAGATTAAAGTAAGGTACGTCGATGAGAGTGAATTGAAGGAGGCGGACCCTGAACTCAGGAGCTTCATGGATGTGGATACCGTCGAGGAGCTTAAGAAGGTGGAATCAATTCTGAAAAAAGAGGAGACAGCCGGTAATGAAGACAATTAGAGAGGCCCAGGAGATAATACTCGGGCATACAAGACGCCTTGAGGCCGAAACGGTCCCGCTTGAGGAGGCACTCGGCCGTGTGCTGGCCGAGGATGTGGCATCCAACCGGAACCATCCACCCTACGACATATCGGCCATGGACGGATATGCCGTAAGGTCAGAGGATATCGAAAGCGCCTCGCGCAAGGAACCGGTTGTGCTCGAAGTCGTGGACGACATCAGGGCCGGTGCCGAGCCGGCATGCGATGTCAAAAGCGGCCAGGCATCGCGCATCATGACAGGCGCCCCGGTGCCCGCCGGTGCGGACACCGTCATCAGGGTGGAAGACACCGACTGCGATGAAAAAAGGGTCAAGATATTCGTACCGGCTCGGGAAGGAGCAAACATACGGCGTCTTGGAGAAAACCTACGTAAAGGAGAGCGGGTGCTGAAAAGCGGTACCGAGATCGGGCCCGCCGAGGTCGGCATACTCGCAATGGTAAAGAAGGCCAAGGTGAATGTCTACAGAAGGCCGAGGGTTGCGATCCTCTCCACCGGGGATGAACTCGAAGGGCTTGATGAGCCGCTTGATGAAAGAAAGATACCCGATGCCAACAGCTATACCGTGATGGCGGAGTTGCAGGCAATAGGGGTGGAACCGGTTCTCCTGGGAATCGCAAGGGATACGCGGGAGTCGCTCGAAGAAAAGCTCCGCCAAGGGCTTGGTTATGACGCACTGATAGTATCCGGGGGGGTGTCTGTCGGACACCATGACTTCGTCCGACCGACACTTGCAGCCCTCGGCATTCAGATGCACTTCTGGCGCGTGGCCATACGTCCCGGACACCCGTTTGCCTTTGGTACAGGCAAAGACATACTCGTCTTCGCCCTGCCGGGCAACCCGGTCTCCAGCATGGTCTGCTGCGAACAGTTCGTCATACCGGCCATGAGAAGGATGCTCGGGGCTAAAAAGCTCTTCCGCCGTACCGTCTCCGCCACGCTTGCAGAGGACGTAAAGGACAAGAAGGGAAGGATACACTTCATGCGGGTCGTTCTTGAACAAAGCGACGGCGGGCTCGTCGCACGCCTTGCCGGCTCACAGGGCAGCGGCATTCTCATGAGCATGGTCAATGCCGACGGGCTTCTGATAATGCCGGCTGAGTGCGAGCTCCACTGCAAGGGAACACCGGTGGTCGTACAATTGCTGCACCACACCCCGTTCCAGGAAGAGCCTGGTATTACGACGGAGGGAAAGACCGGTCATGAATGAGGAAAAGGACACCATAAAGATAGGGGTGTTGACGGTCTCAGACCGTGCAAGCAGGGGTGAATACGAGGACAAGGGCGGCCCTGCGGTAATAGAAAAACTCAAGTCCATGCTCACAAGCCCCTGGAAGGCCGTCTACAGGATCGTCCCCGACGATGTGGCACGCGTCGAAGAGGCGCTCAAGGAGCTCTGCGATGTAGAGGGCTGCGCGCTCGTCATCACCACCGGCGGCACCGGGCCTTCGCCGAGAGACATCACCCCTGATGCAACGGAGGCGGTGTGCGGGAAAATGCTTCCCGGCTTCGGCGAGCTCATGCGTTCGGTGTCGCTTGAAAAGGTGCCCACGGCCATACTGTCGCGTCAGACCGCAGGTATACGTGGGACAACACTCATCATCAACCTTCCGGGAAAGCCTTCGGCCATAGCAGAATGCCTTGATGCAGTATTTCCGGCTGTGCCCGACTGCGTGGACCTTATCGGAGGGCCTTATCTGGAGACCGACCCGTCGGTGGTAAAGGTGCACAGGCCGCACGGAAAACACTGAGCCGAAAGGGGTCGCGTCGTCGACGGTACCGGATGCTTGGGGTTACATACAACTCCGGTAGCGGATCCGTAATAGCGAAGATTCGCCGTGCGCACGAATCACCTGATCCCTTGTCCGTTGATCCACAGGCTTTCAGCAGAAGACCTCCTTTCGTCCGCGTACAATCGGCCGAGGCTCACTCGCAACTAACTTCTTTCGTTCGTTGTATACACAACGACCAAAACCCCACCAGGGCCGCGCAAGAAACCATTGTCGCCCCTACTCTCCTGGTAATTTCTATTGACATCCACATACTATCATTATAGAATACTTTCTTTACAAACCGAGATGTGAAGCATATAGATGGAATACGCCGTTATATCGGCTTCACTAGGTTAAACACAAAAGGAGGTCTTCAAGATGTCGGTAGAAACGGTAGAAGAGGCAAAGGACAGGATAAACAAGTGGCTGAACGAGAACGGCCACCAGGTACGACTCGTAGAGGACAAGAACGCGACTTTTCACTTCGAGATAGACTATCCTCTCGGCACCATGAAAAGACAGAGGATCATCCAGCCGAAGGAGTACCCAGGGCTTATAGTCCTGCTCAACGGGGTGGCCATTGCCGACGAGCACAAGGAAAAGCTCAAGAACATGACCATGGCCGAAAGGGACCGCTTCTACGGAAAGATCAAGAGGGACCTCATGTTCGTGGAGAACAGCTATGACATGAGCACCGACGAGCACGAGGTGGCGCACCAGGTACAGTTTTCATATGAGTTTTATATCGACACGCTCACAAAGACCCATCTGTTCAAGGGGCTCCTTATGAACCACCGTGCTCTTCTTTATATCGTTACGGTGTTCAACGACGAGTTCGGTTTGCCCGAGATGCCTGAGCGTACGGCATCGACCTGCGGGCAGCAGTAGTACCGCTTCGATACACCTCTTCGGATACAAAAAGGCCGCATGCTGTAGCACAAGCATGCGGCCTTTATAATTTCTCACAGTCTGCGGTGCGGCAGAGCTGATCTGTTGCATCTATATCCTCAGTGTCCCCCGCAGCACATCTCCTCTCCGCCTACAGAGCTTATGGACTTCAAAGCGGCTATCTCGGCATCGAGCTTTTTCCGGTCCTCGGAGTATGGGGAGAGGCCCTTGTCCTTCCTGTCCCCCGGCTCTAGAGGAACGTGCTCTTCCTCCATCTTGCGCATTCCTTCTGCGATGCGCTTTCTGTCTTCGTTATCGAGGTGTTCGTCAACTATATGGAAAAACTCCTCATCTTCCTTCTTGATATGGTTCCTGAGGTTCACTATCAGGGTGTTGAGGATCCCGTCCAGTATCTCCCCGTCCTGCAAGGCGTATCTAAACCCATGCAGAATGGATATGAACTCCACATGGTCCTCCTTCATGATCGGCATGAGGTTGGCACCGGCCGGGATCTTTTTCTCGACCACGGGAAAGAGCACATCCTCTTCCTTCTTGATGGAATGCAGCAGGATGTCATTCTCTATCATGGACGTTGTAACCCAGAGACCTTCAAGGTCGCGCTTTCTGACCTGATACTCCAATGTATCCAGTTTCTTGAGGACCTCCTGATGCTCGGCCTTCAGCATGGTTAACGGATCATCCGCGCCGAGGGATTCCCTGGCGGCTTCACCCTCTGCCTCTGTCTCAGCCCCTTCTTCCTGCACGGCAATCAGCCTGTACTGCTGGGAAAACCCCATCCTGCAGGCACCGGGAGGGCTTTTAAAGGTATCCTCATCGTCAGTTGCCGTGGAAAGTTCGTTGAAAAAGGACTCCGAAATAACAAACTCGCCTTTTTTGCAGAACACCTGGCAGGAAGGATGCAGGCACTGGTATTTTATGTTCAACACCCTTTCAGTCATCTCAGTCTACCTCTCTTTCCTCTATGGTATTTGGTAAAAGGTAATCATATTTGATGTGAAGCGCACCCTCGAAACCACCGGCAGGGTATTGTACCGGCAAAACAGCTAAGGAAAAGTGGGCCTTGCACGGCACAAGTGTTCCTCCATATAATTTAAATTCTATCAAATACCTCCCTAAAGTTCAATCCATTTCTCCTACCGGTCGCAGTTAGACAGCGCGGTTCCACAAAGGCTGGCCGCACATACTTACCGCTGGCAGCCTGATGCGGAGGCGCCCCTGGTATTGAAGATTCCCTGCGGCAAGCTGCATGGAATTCGCTTGGCGATGCATGCTCAAACCTCTCTCCATGGGGACTCTCAGGAAGGCAGGTGGGTAAAGATCAATGCAAGCCAGGTAAGAAGCAGTATCCCTCCCATGTAGCCGCCGTATTTGACGGCAAGCCTCTTCTTTACCAGAACAAGCTTTAGGTAGTGAAGGAGGAAGCCGAAGACCCAAAGCGGGAGATAGAGCGGCTTAAAGTTGGTGATTATGCAGGCCAGGGCGAGTATGACGTATATGCCGATAGTGACATAACCGTTGACCCTGTGCATGATAGACTCTTCAATGTGGTCGGCTCTCCTGACCATCCTGAAGCCGCCTATGAAGGTCATTATTGCCAGTATGAAACCGATGGAAGCTATGAGTGGAATCATTTTGCCAAGTTAAACAAAGAATTGGACGAAGCAACCCCTCGGCATGCTCATCACGGTCGCGTTCTCCGTCCCTTTGGTCCGACACGTTTCGAGCTTGCTCTGGGATAGAGCATCATGAATATCTTTTTCTCTACCAGGTACAGTACCAGGGCTATATAAACAAGGACAACCGGGAGGATGAAGTAAAGACGCCGCATGGTGACGTTGCCCACGAACTCATTGTCATCGGTGTTGGTCACAATGGCGTAGGTGTTGTTTACCGATCTGTTATCCTTGACGAGGTTCCTGTGTGAATTCCAGACCGTGATGCCGTCCCACACGTTTGAAGAGGCCTCATTCTCTATCAGCTCATTTTCATTGGAGGAATAGAGGACGATGCCCTTCTCCGTATTGGAGTAGGCTTTGTTGTTGACGATCTTATTAGCGTCCGAGAAGTAGAGATCTATCCCCTCGGCATTGCGAGCGGCTGTGTTAGAGGAGACAAGGTTATCCGAGGCATGATCGAGGTATATGCCCATATAGTTGTCGGTTGCAAAGTTGCCATATACCTTACAGCCGGACGATCTGTAGATGTGGATACCGGCTACAGTGGAGCCTTTTACCGTAAAGCCGGATATTACAACATCTGTCGTTGAGTCAACCTTGATAACAGGATTGGACGGCTCACGGGCCTTTATGACGGTACCTTGATACCCCTTCCTGGATCTGAGGATCAAAGGCTTTCTTATGACGATGTTTTCACTGTACTCTCCCTCCTCCACGATAATGGTGTCGCCCGGATCCGCCGTGTCAACGGCCTGCTGGATAGCGCCGGCACCCTGTGTTACCAACAGCTCCCTGGCGGCCGACGTCGAGGAGGCGATGATGGCAAGAAGAAGTGTGAACAAAGTTACCCGGATGATCCTTTCAGCACGCACAATCATAGTCTGCAGACACATCAAACCGGGAATGCAGTAAAAACCACCATCCGGCTGAACAGCCCCTTGAACCTTTCTCTAAATTGTATCGCCATGCGCGTGAGCACCACAGTGGATATGCGTATCAGCTATATTACTCATGTCCGCCGCCGAGCTCTGACTTGTAGGACTGGCAAACCTGTGAGCAACGCGTGCAATAAAAGGTATGGGTCAGCTCGTACTCCTTGTAAACCGGGCAGGTCTCACAGATGCAGTCCTTTTCGTGCTTGATCACGTTGCTGGTCCCCACCAGCGGAAAACAGTAGGCCGTCTGTTCATCACCAGGAACATAGGTAGGGCACTTCGTGCACTGACAGAGCTTGAGGATTTCCGCCTGTTTCTGACGGTACTCCTCCTGAGACATGTCCTCGACGCCGAAGTTGTCAAAATCGCTTACCTTTACCATGGCTACCTCCTTCTCTTCATTGATATGAAGCACCTTAACAATAAGTTGTTTATGCAAAGTGTAGCCGCAAAATCCAACTTGTCAAGGCCGCGAGGTTAATCGGCAGCCAGGAACACCAAGCACAAAAGCTACGCGGGGGGATAGAGTTTAATCCGTCCCCCCGCGGTGTGCTCGTTCAAAGCTGTAGCTCAGTCCACTCGACGCCCAATGAAGCCTTCTGCAGTGCTATAGCTCACTTCGTCACTGCTGTGCATAGACGCGCCGAAGCCCTTCATCTGCATGCAAGCCAGGCCGACCAATCCCAAGTCGGCCTGGCTTTATGATCTTACCTACACACTGATCTGGAACTTTTCCGGATCAGTGAAGGCTTCGATACTTACGGGTTCTTGTACTTTGCGCCCGGCCTCAGGTAGGCGAAGTAATTCAGTACGGCGCACAGCAGATAGAACGCTGCAAAACCGTAAAGCGCGATCTCTGGTGTACCAGCCTTGATCTGCTCACCGAAGATCTTGGGCATCATGAAGGCACCGTAGGCAGCAACAGCCGATGTCCAGCCCAGGACGGGACCTGCCTGCTCCTCGTTGAAGACGAGGGCTATGGTCCTGAATGTAGAACCGTTCCCTATACCCGTGGCGCAGAAAAGAATCAGGAAGAGTATGAGGAACGGGAAGAAGTAATCCTGGGGTGTGGCGGACTGGTATGCCTTCTGCATGTAGACCGAAACACCGAGCGCTGACAGTATCATGACGATAGAGACACCCTGCGTCACAAGCGCACCGCCCAGCCTGTCAGACACCCAGCCACCGATCGGGCGGATAAGCGCACCTATGAACGGCCCGGTCCAAGCGTAGGTAAGCGCGCTTGGTCCGGCCGGGTTCGGGGTGTTGTGGGTCATAACACCGTCAGGGCCGGGTATGTGCTGGAAGCCGAAGACCACCTTGATTGCGAGACCAATAGCAGCCGCATACCCGATGAAGGATCCGAATGTCATACAGTAGATGACCGTCATGATCCAGGTGTGCGGGTGGTTGAATATCTTGAACTGCCTCTTGAGGCTCTCCCTTATGGGTGCCGGTGTGGCGTACCTCATGAGGACCAAGGTAAGGATTATGACCAACGGAAGAGCGACCCACTTACTCAGCAGCCCTATGCCGGTTGGCGGAGGCAGCATGAGGTAGAGGCCTATCCCTGCGGCTATGAAGCCGCAGACCAAGAGGTACACTATCTTGAGCATCGAGCTGATGGGTCCGCTGATGTCAGGCGACACGGCGGGTGTCCTGATGTTGTTCATGCCGAACCAGCCGGCGAAGGCGAGCGGTATGAGCCAGAGGAGCCACACCAGGCCGGCGTTCTGGATCCATGTCTCGGAGCCCGCGGGTATCTTTCCTATGAGAGTGCCGCTTGTGTTGATAAGTATCATCGGCTCGCCGCTTAGCGGGCCAAGCAGTGCGAAGGTCATCACCAGGGGCACGAGTATCTGCATCGTGGTGACACCGAAGTTACCGAGCCCCGCGTTCATGCCGAGCGAGTAGCCCTGCATTCTCTTGGGAAAGAAGAAGCTTATGTTGCTCATTGACGAGGCGAAGTTTCCGCCCCCGAAGCCCGAAAGGAAGGCCAGAGCCTGGAAGACTATAAGGGGCGTTTCCTTGCTCCTCAGGAATATCCCTGCCCCTAACGCAGGAAGCATCAGGAGCGCTGTTGTGAAGAAGATCGTATTCCTTCCGCCGCACAGCCTGATGAAGAAGGAGCTGGGTATCCTCAGCGTTGCGCCAGTGAGCCCGGCGATAGCCGTCATGGTGAAGAGTTCTGCCCTTGTGAACGGGAACCCGAGGTTCAGCATCTGGACGGTGATGATGCCCCACATCAGCCATACTGAGAATCCTACCAGCAGGCTTGGAATGGAAATCCAGAGATTCCTGTTCGCGATCCTTTTCCCGGTCGATTCCCAGAACGCCGGGTCTTCAACTCGCCATTCGTAAATGTCCGCCATTATTCTCCTCTCCTTTTGCTGTTTTTACGTATCTATAGGAAGTATTTAATTGTAGTATTCCAAGATGCTTCGACTTTCATCACTATCGGATTCGAGCAAAAGCGGCCACTATCGCTAACGCTGAGTTAGTGAGATTCACCAGATGGTTGCGGCCGCATCAATCCACTCATACTGCGCGTGTTGCGCTGGAAGAAACGGGGCGGGTTTTGACCCGCCCCTTGTGTATCATACAGTTATTTGTACTGCCGTATCGCCTCTGTGCGCGGCCTCCTGTCATACCATCTTACCAGCTGATACGACCTTGTCATGTACTTCAGCGGATTGATGAAGGCAAGGAAGTGTACAAAGCGGGTAAACGGTATAAGCAGGATGAATATCAAGGCGTTGAAGATATGGATCTTCGTGACAAGCGGGAGGTTGGCTATGTAGTCAACCTTTGGGTTGAAGCTCAGGAGCGAATAGAACCACGGTGAGGCGGTTGCGGCCATCCAGTTCGACCCCCACTTGTAGAGGACGGCGTTGCCTATCCCGGTGACGACCTGGATGATCAAGACGATCAGCACTAGCACGTCCCAGGAGGAGGTGACCGCCCTTACCCTGCTGTCGGTGAGCCTCCTGTATATGAAGAGCACAAGACCGACTAGGGCGAGAAGGCCAAGAGCCAGACCCGAGATCTCAAGCGCATAGAGCCTTGCCGGCGAGCTGTTCCAGGCAAAAAGCCCCTGCGGTATGAACAGTATGAAGATATGGGCCAGAAGTATCAGGATTATCCCGAAGTGCCACGGAAAGGATCCGAAAAACAACACCTTGTTCTCGAGAAACTCAGACGACAGGCTTGACCAGGTGTACCTGTTGGCCACGTACCTGTATATCGTGCCGACAATGGCAACGGTACAGAACACATACGGCAATATGCCGTACAGGAAGTAATTCCAACCCATTTTATCTAACCTCCTTCATAAGAAAGTTACAGCCTCTTGGGCCCTTTGAGAGTTTGTACGTTGAACCTTCACGTGTTGTAGCTATCCTTCTCAAGCATCAGCTCGGTCTTTAAGTCGGCTTCAATCACCAGGTTCAGCGCCTTGATCAGATGCCTGTAGGGAGACTCCTTGTTCTTGAGCTCAAAGTTCTTGTTTACCTTCTCGACCCCCTTTATGAGAACGCTCTCGAGAAGCTCCTTCTTCAAGCTCTCGTCCTTCAGAAAATCAAGGAATCTGAGCAGCACCGTAAGGTGATCCGGGAGTTCACCTTTGGCGATTGAATCGTACGGGAAGCCGTGCGCCTTGTACATCTCCTTCAGGCTCACAAGAAAGTTAGCCCTCTTGAAGCCGTCGTACAGATGGTACCCGAGATCTATTGCGAACTCCCCGCTGGCGATCTCGAAGGTGTAGGAGTAAATGCCCTGCAGGTCGTCGAGCGGCATCTCAGATATTTCATTGAGAAAGCTCCCCACCTCCTCCACCGCCTCCCTGGGGTAGTGGGGGTGACTCTGAAGCAACTCTATGCAGTGCTGCGTCACCCCCTTCAGATCCTCCCAGGGATAGTCAAGCAGGGTGGCAAAGGTGGAGTACAGCTCGTTTTTGGGCTTTCCACTCACGACCCTTACCAAGATCTCCCGATGAACTCTTTCTTCTTGGTACCGAAGCCGATGGTACCCCTCTTCTCGTACATCTTCCTCGGATCAAGCGTGCTCTTGATCTCGCGGTGGGTCTCAGGTATGGCGAAGCGCTCCTTGAAGGTTCCAAGGGCGACCAGCCTGTAGATGTCGGCCGCATCCTGCTCGGTCAGGCCCACTTCCCTGAGTGCGCTCTTGACCTTCGCATCACCCACATCCCCGATGCGGTTCTGCCGGACGTACATCCTTACGGCCATCTGCTTCTTGAGCGCCTCGAGCACAAGGCTCTCGTTTCCGGCGCTGAGCAGGTTCGCGAGGTACTTGACCGGGATACGCATCATCTCGACGTCGTTGAAGAACTCCATGGACTCAGGATCGTAGGTCCCGCCCTGATCACCCTTCGCCTGGTGGAGTATGGGCGAGAGCGGCGGGATGTAGTAGTTCATCGGCACGGTCCTGAACTCCGGATGGTGAGGCAACGCGATCCTCCACTTCTTGAAGAGGTTGTACGCAGGAGAATCCTGTGCCGCCTTTATCCAGTTCTCCTCGACACCGTTCTTTATCGCACCTTCTATGACCTGGGGATCATTGGGATCGAGAATGAGATCCCTCATGGCCTCCACCAGCCTGTCGTCGGGATTCTTGGCCGTATCGGTTATCCTGTCGGCATCGTAGAGTATCACCCCGACGAACCTGATCCTTCCGGTGCAGGCATGCGCGCAGGCATTGGCCTGCCCGGTCTCTGTCCTCGGATAGCAGAAGATGCACTTTTCGGACTTACCGGTGTTCCAGTTGAAGTACGGCTTCTTGTAGGGGCATGCGCTCACGCAGAAACGCCATGCGCGGCATGTATCCTGGTCTATTAGGACGATGCCGTCCTCACCCCTCTTGTAGATGGCCCCTGAGGGACACGATGCAACACAGCCCGGATTGCCGCAGTGGTTGCATATCCTCGGGAAGTAGAAGTAGAAGAGCTTGTGGAACTGGGTGAGCATCTGCTTCTGTGACTCACTCAAGCCCTTCAGGTTTGGATCATTGGCCCCGTACAGCGGAGAGCCGCCGAAGTCGTCGTCCCAGTTCGGTCCAAGGGTGATCTTGTCCATGAACTCCCCTGTTATGAGCGACTTGGGGCGCGCCACCGGCTGGTCGTCTCCAGCCGGGGCGTTGAAGAGGTTGTCGTAGTCAAAGGTGAAGGGCTCGTAGTAATCATCTATAGTGGGAAGGTTCGGCTGGAAGAATATGTTCGCCAGCGTCCTGAGCTTCCCCGGGCCCTTCAGAAGCTTCAGCCTCAGGCTGCCGCCAGGGGTGAGTTCCCATCCGCCCCTGTAGCGCTCCTGATCCTCCCAGGCAAGCGGGTATCCGCAGCCCGGCTTGGTCTCCACATTGTTCCACCACATATACTCTGCACCCTGACGAGTGGTCCAGACGTTCTTGCAGGACACGCTACAGGTATGGCAACCTATACACTTGTCAAGGTGGAATGACATTGATAGTTGAGCTCTGACATCCATCTTACCAACTCACCTCCTGATTTTTCAGTCTTCTTACAAGGACGGTCGTGTCCCTGATGATGGGGATCGGTCCCCATCCGTTGAAACAATAGGAGAACTGTCCGTACCCACCTGCCATAAGGGTCGGCTTCAGACGCTGCCTCGTGAGGCTGTTGTGGAAGCCGCTCCTTATGATGTTCCTCTGCTGGGTCTTGGGCACATTGACCGTCCTCTCCATTGAGTGGTAAGCGAATGCCACACCCGAAGGTATTCTGGCGCTCACTACCGCACGGCAGACGAATATACCGTTATCGTTATACGCCTCGACCCAGTCGTTGTCCTTGATGCCGGCGCTCTCGGCGTCCCTGTCGTTGAGCCAGAGGACGTTTCCGCCCCTCGAAAGCGTAAGCATCCTCAGGTTGTCGTAGTGGGTCGAGTGGATCTGCCACTTGCCATGGGGTGTGATGTAGTTACACACTATGGCATCGGTCCTGTCGCTCTTCTCTATCTCGTTCATCTTGTTCGGATCGAGCTTATACTTGTGTGTCACAAGGCCTTCACCGAACTGCAAGAACATCGGATGGTCGAGATAGTAGTGCTGCCTTCCGGTGAGCGTTCTCCAGGGGATCCTGTAGTCCACCTGCATGGTGTATGCGTTGTAGGACCTGCCTGACCTCGTATCACCGGTCCACAGCGGGGTCGAAAGAACCCTTCTGGGCTGTGCAACGATGTCGTCATAGGTCATGCGGACCTCCCTGTTGGGACCGCCTATCTCCTCAGCGAGCCCGTCGTACTCCTCGCACGAATGGAGCGGTATCTTGTCCGCCTCCTCCTTGCCGAGGATGTTCCGCACGCTCTCCTTCGCCTCCTTGAACTGGGCGCCGTGGAGCCCTGTGTGATGCTCCTCTATCTGCCACTGCCTGTAGACGACCTCACCGTTGGTGACGCCGGAGAAGTGCATGATGACATCGGCGACGTCCTTGGCCTCGGCGAGGCTTATGTACTTCTGGCCGCCCCACTCCTCGATCTTGGTGTGCTTCCTGTTGATCCACTCCTCGTAGAATGGTGCGCCGTCGAGCATGATGCCGTGGAAGCCGTACTTACCCTTCATCAAGGGACCGAGCGACTTCCAGCGGTTGTGGACGTTGGCATAGTCCCTCGTGACCACGCTCAGGACCGGCCCTGTCTTGCCGGGGATGAAGTCGCAGTCGCCCTTCTTCCAGTCCTCGACCTTGTCGCTGAGGCACGGCTGCGTTATCTCGCCAGGCGTGTCATGGCCCAGCGGTGCAGCCATTATCTCCTTGACCGGCTTGGGGAAGTGCTTCCTGGCCAGCTCCTGGAACTTCTTCGAGATGAACTTGAAGGCGTCCCAGTCGCTCTTGGCCTCCCAGTTCGGCGGAACGGCCGCACCCATGGGGTGTATGTACGAGTGGAGGTCTGTCGTGTTTATGTCCTCCTTCTCGTACCAGTGCGCCGTGGGAAGCACCATGTCCGTGTAGGTCGGCGTGGTGTTCATGCGCATATTGAGGTCCACAAGGAAGTCGATCTTTCCGAGCGGTGACTGCTGGAAGTTTATCTCCTTCACGTGTGGCTGCGCCGCCTCTTCGGCACCGACGTTGTTGTGGGTTCCAAGGAGGAACTTGAAGAAGTACTCCTGGCCCCTGGCGCTTGAGCCGAGCGCGTTCGCCCTCCATATGAACCAGTTCCTCGGCCAGTTCTCAGGCGCATCAGGCTCATCGATGGCGAACTTCACGGCGCCGCTCTTTATCTGCTTGGCAACGTAGTCCACTATCTCGGCGTCGGTCTTGGCACCTGCCCTCTCGGCCTCCTCGACCAGTGTTATGGAGTTCTTGTTGAACTGCGGATACCAGGGAAGCGCTCCCATCCTTACGGCCCTAACGTTGTAGTCCGCGGTGTGCTTGAAGTCGAGCTCGTTCGGATCAGGCACCCTGTGGTAATCCGTGATCGCAGAGTCGTACTTCCACTGCTGGGTGTGTATGTACCAGTAGCTCGGCGTGTTCTGAAGCCTCGGAGGCCTTGCCCAGTCGAGCGCAAGGGCAACCTGGCCCCACGAGTCGAAGGCAGCGAGCTTCTCCTGTCCGACGTAGTGGTTCATGCCGCCGCCGTTACGGCCCACGCATCCGCAGAGCATGAGGGCTGCGGTGAAGGCCCTGTATATGAGGTCGGCATGGTACCAGTGGTTGATGCTGGCACCCACTATGATCATGGACCTGCCCTTTGTCACCTCGGCGTTGGTAGCCCACTCCCTGGCCACCTGGATAACCGTGTCACGGCCGATGCCGGTGTACTTCTCCTGCCAGGCCGGGCTGAAGGCCCTGTCGTCGTCGTAGCTCTTGACGTAATCGCCGGCAAGGCCTGGACGCTGCACGCCGAAGTGGGCCATCTGCATGTCAAATATGGTCGTGACCGGGATCCTTCCCTCGGTCTTGGTCTCCACGTACTTGACCGGCACGTGCCTTTTGTAGACCTCTCCGGTGTCGAGCTCGTAGAAGTTCACCTCTATGGTGTCATCCTTGATGTCATAGATGGAGAGGCAGGGATCAAAGGCCTCGTTGGTCTTTCCGTCCTTGATGAGCGTGTTCCACTTGCCGTGGTTCTCGTGCTTCTTCGGGTACCTGTAACCCATGCCTCCGTAGACTATCCTGGCCTTGTCGGTCTTGGCATCCCACATCGCGAACTTCCACTCGGGGTTGTCGCCGTCGTCGTACTCGGCAAGATCGATCGCCTTGAGGAGCCTGCCCATCTCGTTGCCGTTCTTGCCCTTCTTTATCTTTATGAGGTGGGGCATGTCGGTGTAGTTCTTGTTGTACTCGACGAAGTACGGAACCTGCCTGTCGACGTAGAACTCCTTGAGTATGACGTGGTTGACACCCATCCAGAAGGCGCCGTCCGAACCGGTCTTGACCGGTATCCAGAGGTCGGCGTACTTGGTCACCTCCG
The DNA here is from genome assembly GCA_015492495.1 of Deltaproteobacteria bacterium. GTDB lineage: Bacteria > Desulfobacterota > GWC2-55-46 > GWC2-55-46 > DRQE01 > S146-62. The sequence continues at coordinate 20,460 of WGEY01000100.1, forward strand.
AGTAGTCAGGGGCCATGACCACGCACTTGGCGCCGCCGTGCCTAAGCTCGCTGACGAAGTGGCAGTCCGCGGTCCTTGTCCTGTTGGGTGTGGCGCCGAGGATGACGACGTAGCCGGTGTTGAACCAGTCCGCGCTCTCGCAGACGTCCGTCTGCTCACCCCACACCTCCGGGGAGGACGGCGGAAGGTCTGTGTAATAATCGTAGAAGCTCATCGACACGCCGCCTATGAGCTGGTGGTACCTTGCGCCCGCCGCATAGCTTATCTGGCTCATCGCCGGGATGACCGAGAAGCTTATGTTCCTGTCGGGGCCGTACTTCTTTATAACATATATATGGGCGGCGGCTATTATCTCAGCCGCGGTATCCCAGTCGAACCTGCGGAAGCCGCCCTTACCCCTTGACCACTTTATCTTCTTGTGAAGCTCGGTGTTCTCTACGATGCTCGCCCATGCGTCCACCGGATCGGAGTGCTTGCTCCTCGCCTCCTTCCACGCATCAAGAAGGATCCCTCGCAGGTAGGGATACTTGATCCTGACAGGGCTGTATACATACCAAGACGACGATATACCCCTCTGGCAACCCCTCGGCTCATATGGAGGAAGGGTTGAGTCGAGCAAGGGGTAGTCCAGCGCCTGCAGCTCCCATGTGATGATACCGTCCTTGACGTATACCATCCAGCTGCAACCGCCGGTGCAGTTGTTGCCGTGCGTGCTTCTCACGGTCTTGTCATACTGCCAACGATTACGGTAAAACTCTTCCCAGCCTCTCTTGGCCGGATCTACTATATCTTGAATCCATGTAGCCATTTACCTTCCTCCTTTTCCACCGTAATTTCTCCAGAGGTCGTCATGGACGGTGCCGTTGTTCCTCTTCCTGTAACGGCCGCTCCAGACGATACTGAATATGATGAGCAATATTATCGTGCCGATCACACCGCTGCCGAAGAACTTGCCCTCCTGTGTAGAGGCGGGCTGCGCATTGCGCTGCGCCACAACGCTGAAGAAGGCCTTGAGGTGTTCGACCTCTTCGGCTGTTATCTTCTTCCTGGTGAAGATCGGGCCCATCACAGGACTACCGGTACTGTTGATCCAGTTCGGATCGATGAGGAAGAACTTGGTCTCCCAGACCTTTGTAAGGTTGGGTCCAAGCGAGCCGCCGGCAAACGAGCCTATCTGCTTGCCCGCGGTGTGGCATGAGATACAGGGCGGCCCTCCGTTTTTCAAGGGGGTCCTTCCTGTAAATATGTCTTCCCCGGCCTTATAATCGCCAGAGCCAGCCACCTCGGCGGCCTGAGCGGGTGCGGGGATCAGAGCAACCGCCAGGGCGACCGCCAAAACAGCCACCAGCCAGACTTGCAGCCTCTTTGAGAGACCGTTACAGTGTAGCTCCATGTATACCTCCTTCCTTTTAATTATACGACCAGAGACGCCATGGTGCCGCGACATCCCCGACCGTATTTTAGAGATGTTTAGTAGAGTGCCTCTCCCTACTTTCGGGGGATTATATGACTTCTCCGGAGAGAATGTCAAGTCAAATGTAATTTTTTTTTTGGGTGCTTCAGAAGGCGGGAAAAACAGAAAAAAAGGTGCAATAATAGCAGGCCCTTATTAAGGAAGGCGGGGCGGAGCAGACACAGGTTGCGCCTTGGAAGTGAAGCTGCTTGCGCCTGTTGTGCAGTACACTCTCACCAGAAACGGCGAACAGATGGCCAAGGTTTCAAGTAGGAAAGCCCCTTCTTTCCCGAGGACCGACGTCCACAGGCTTGCCAGGGACCGGGAAAAGCGGCAAAAGCTACTCCTCGCGTTTCATCGGAAGATACACTTTAAAACGGCTGCCCTTGCCGATTATGCTCTCGACCTCCACCCTTCCGCCGTGGGCTTCCACAATACCTTTTACTATGGACAGCCCCAGCCCGCTTCCAGCGACCTTCGTCCTGGTCTGTTCAGAGCGGTAGAACCTGTCGAATATCATCTCCCTCTCATTAGGCGCTATGCCGCAACCTGTATCCGCAACGGTAACGCACGCCTGCCCCTCCACACCGCGCACTTCAATGTCTACCGATCCTCCGGGCCTGTTGTATTTTATCGCGTTGTCAACTATGTTCGTGAACACTTCGGTAAGCCTGTCCCTGTCGCCACGGACTTTGATGTGCTCCCCGGCCAGGGATATCCTTACGGAACGCTGTGCGGCAGGCCCTTCAAAGAGCTTGACCACATTCTTCATCACATCCATCAGGTCCACGTCGGTCGACTCTATATTATATATCCTGTCCTCGAGCCTTGCCACCTCGAGTATGCGCTCTATGATGAACGCCATCCTGGCGGCCGCGTCGGATATGCTTTCAAGCGCCTTCCTGTACTCCTCGGGCGACCTTTCCCTTGAGAGCGTCACGTCGCAATACCCCCTTATAACCGCCGTCGGCGTCCTCAGCTGATGGGATGCATCCGACATGAACCTCCTCTGCCTTTCGAAGAACTCTTCAAGCCTGCAGAGCATGGTGTTGAAGCTTGCCGCAAGCGGCTTGAGCTCAAGCGCCACGCCCTCGACATCGACCCTCTCGCCGAGGCTCCTTTCCGTAACCCTCTCCACCCTCCTGGCAAAGACATCGAGTCCACGCAAGGAAAACCTGGTGATCAGCAATCCGCCTACAGCGGACAAGACAAATACCGACGGAAGGAGGACCATCACGATATTCCTGAAAGAGTCCAGAAGTTCGTAGGTGTCCTTGAGGGACTCGGCCGCCTGAACGGTTACGACACTGCCGGCCAGATTGAAGGAGTGTTCGTTGAGGCGTAGCGGCCTTCTGTCCGGGCCGGTGATCGTCCTGTAGACCGGTTCAAACGACGGGCCGGAAACAGGCAGGCTTGCGCCGACGGAGGAAAGCGACGGCGAGCGCATCACCACTTCGCCGTCTACCAGGACCTGGTAGTAGTGGCCCGAAAGCGGCAGGGCGTAGTCCCCTACGGCCACCTCGTCCAAAGAGACCTCGAGCTCCCCATCATCCACCTTCACAAGACTCGCTATAAGCTGCACCTCCGAGTGCAGGTGGCTGTCGATCGCGTCAAACGCGATCTTCTTGAGCTCATGATACAGGCCGACCCCTAACCCCACGAAGACAACGGATGTGATCCCGAGAAACCAAGCAACGAGCTTGAACTTTATGGAGGAGAACATCTATACGTCCGACCCCTTGAGCATATAACCCGCCCCCCTTACGGTGTGTATGAGTTTTTTCTCGAAGCCCGCATCTATCTTCTTCCTCAAGTAGGTGATGTACACGTCGACTATGTTGGAGTCCCTGTCAAAGCTCTCGTCGTAGATGTGCTCCGTTATATCGGTACGGCTCAAGACCCTGTTCCTGTTGTAGGCCATGTACTCAAGGAGCGCGTACTCCCTTGCGGAAAGCGGAATGATCCTCCCACCCCTTTTGACCTCGTGGCTTGCGGTGTCGATCTCAAGGTCGTCTATCCTTATTACAGCCTCCCTGACCTCCGTCCGCCTGCGCAGGAGAGAGCGTATCCGGGCCAGCAGCTCACCGAAGGCAAACGGTTTGGTAACATAATCGTCAGCCCCGGCGTCAAGCCCCTTTATCTTGTCGGTAAGCGCATCCCTTGCAGTGAGTATGACAACAGGGGTCTTTATCCCCTTCCTCCTCATGGCCTTAAGCACACTCAGCCCGTCCATACCGGGAAGCATTATATCCAGCACCACAACGTCCGCCGGATAGTTCTCCGCCATGTACAGGCCCTCCTCGCCGTCATGGGCCACATCGACGGAGTAGCCGTTCTCCCGAAGCCCCTTACAGATGATTGCGGCGAGTTCTTTTTCGTCTTCAACAACGAGTATCCTCATCTGTCCCGCAGCTTGTCCAACTCGTCCCTGCGAAAGTACTTCCTGCCGGTTATCATGGACGACACGAGCCCCCTTCGCTCGCCTATCTCGTGGAGAACAAGCCCCGCAAGATGCGCCGCAATGAAAAAGATGATAAAGTAGAATCCGAACTCATGGAGCTCCTCAAGGCCCTCTACAAGGGCGCTCTCCTCTGCACCGCCCCCTACATGCTCCACCTCGTGGGCGTAGGCGTAACCGGTGATTCCGCTCCGAAGCACTGTGGCCAAGAGCCTTCCTGGAAGCATGTCGAAGTGCTCACCGGCAAGGACAAGCCCTGTGACGGCCTGGCCTATTAGCACCACGAAGAGCGCACAATAGAACAGGGAGGCAAGGGGGTTGTGTCCCACCGCAACAGGCGGAGCGCCGCGCAGCCCGCTCAAGAGCCAGCGTATGTTACCCCATATATCCCTCCACCTCGCGGCACCCCAGGGGATCACATCCGACCACCTCGCGTACCTGTTGCCTGCAAACCCCCATATGATGCGGAGTGAAAGCGTGACTACAAAAAAGAGCCCAACATACGCATGAAGCTCCTTCAGGGACTCCCTCGCCTCCTTCGGAACGCCGAGCTTTTCCATCAGCTCGAAGCCCACGGCGAGGAAGAGGAGGGTCAAGACCAGGATCGCGTTCATCCAGTGAAGGATCCTCGTGGGCCTGTCCCACACGTACACCTCAACTAGCTCTTCCGCTGTTTCGCCGTTCCTTTTCATCTACTGCCTCCTGTGTGCAACCGACGTTGTGGCCCAAACACTGGACGACCCTTTGTACCACTAACGTCAATATTATCCCCCTTCGATGCCGTGTCAAGTTGCCGCCTATTCTTTGTCACCGTGCCGTATCACCGCACCGTTTCTCGCATCCACGTAAAGCTCCTTGATGCCCCCGTCATTGGCCCTGATCTTCACCTCGTAACGCCCGCGTTCGTACTCGACCTCTATCACGTCACCGGGGACCTCCTGCTGCGCGACCCTCACCGCCTGGTCCACTGATATGTTCTTGGCCTCGATCACGTCGCCGTTCCTCGTATCAAGGTAGATCTTCTTCGTTTCACCGTCAGCACTCCTTACCTTCAACTCTATCATGCCGTCATCCTTAAGTTCGGCCTCGACCACCCCGAACTTGAGATCATCCTTCTTAGAGCTGTGAGGAGATGCCTTTGTCTCCTTGCCGCAGGCGATACCGCCTGTGCCGATAATGAGCCCGACCGTTGCCAGTGTCGCGATTGCCTTTCTCATGGTGTTACCTCCTTCTTATGTATTTTACTGCTGTCTTTCCGCGGGGCTACCCGCGGAAGCCATGGTATCCGCAAGGCGGATGCCCGTGTTCTACAACTGCATTGTAACAAGTCGAATATTAAAGAAGGATTAGAAGGAGGTTTTTTTGAGGCTAATGTTGCCGGACCGACAGAAAACATTTCTGGAAGGCGCAGGTTACACCCGCGGTGCAAAACAAAGGAAGGGTCTGGAGGGCGTTCTGTACTTACGCACAGAATTATATGACACAGAAGGGTTCCGGGCCGGAGAATCACCTATGGCATGGTACCTTTCAACGGAGGCTTCGATGCCAATGTGCGCGCGGAGACCCAGCTTATGAAAAATGGAGGGACGCTCGGCCTGCACAGTCTGAAGAGGGCTTGCGAAGAGTGCACCCAGCGAAGGCAAGACCGCCAGGGCCCTCATGCCCCTGCCGCGCCTTTGGCGGCCCTGTCCTCGGTCCTGCGCCGGACCACCCTTTCGACCTCCTCTACCAGCGCATCGACCACATCTCTTTCGGCCACCTTTCTTACGACCTCGCCTCCTGAGTAGACGAGGGCCACGCCGTCACCCCCGGCGATACCCACGTCGGCCTCCACAGCCTCCCCGGGTCCGTTCACAACACACCCCATGACCGCAACCGTAATCGGCTCCTGTAAGGACGAGAGCCTCTCTTCAAGTTCACCGGCAAGCCTTATGCAGTCTATCTTTATCCTTCCGCACGTAGGGCAGGATATCACGTTCACCCCCCTCTTCCTGAGCCCCAGCGCCTTCAGTATCTCCCAGCCGACCCGCACCTCTTCGGTGGGGTCACCTGTAAGGGATACCCTTATGGTGTCTCCTATGCCCTCCGAGAGCAGAACGCCTATGCCCACCGAGGACTTTACCGTGCCGGCAAAGAGGGTGCCTGCCTCGGTTATGCCCACGTGGAAGGGATAATCGACCTTTTCGGCAAGCAGCCTGTACGCGCGTATCGTAGGCCACACCCCGGAGGCCTTGAGCGAGATCTTCATATCAAGGAAGCCCATGTCCTCGAGTATGCGGACGTGCCGCATGGCGCTCTCAACCATGGCCTCGGGTGTCGGATGACCGTACCTGTTTAGTATATCCTTCTCGAGCGAGCCGGCGTTTACGCCTATCCTTATCGGCACCCCCCTGCCGGAGGCGCATCTTACGACCTCCCTGAGCCTACGCTCGGAGCCGATGTTACCGGGGTTCAGCCTCAAGCCGTCAACCCCCGAATCAAGGGCCTTCAGTGCAAGCCGCCAGTCGAAGTGTATGTCGGCTATGAGGGGTATATCTATACTGCGTATTATTTCGGGCAAGGCCGCCGCCGCCTCGTCGTCCGGAACCGCCACCCTGATTATCTCGCATCCAAGCGCCTCAAGCTCCTTTATCTGCGCCACCGTGGCCCGGACATCGCTCGTTCTGGTGTTGGTCATGGATTGTACGCTTATAGGCGCATCGCCCCCGACCGTAACATCGCCTACCTTGACAGGCCTTGTCCTCCTTCTGTTTACCAAACCCTGCATCGCGGAAACCATCCCTCCCAAAAAGTCATGACATACACAAATATACTATATCACGGCCCAAAATAAAACGTGAAAGATTCCTGGTACGCAGCACACTCAGACTCGACTACGCAACGAAAAAACATCTCCCGACGGCGTCACAGAAAAACTCCGGTTTTTACATGTTCGACACGGCGCCTTACATGTTATAATCGTTGGAGCCTGACCTCCGCAGCTGGGTTGATCAAAGGGGCAATGCACAACGCATGCCGCCGTATTTAGCGGGATGGCTCAAGGGCGCCTTCAGTGCATACTCTCGGAGAGGATACTTAGGTCCATGTCCTTTAAAGTCCTCTACAGGCCTGGAGCCGGCATCGGTTCCGGAGCCAACCTACGCATGGGCGAAAACAATATTTCAGGCCCCTGTATGCCGGGCTTGCCGGCAAGGACCGCGACATGGCTTTGGTCTCCAAACCGAAGCTTTCCGCGGGGAACCTTCAATTGCAAGGAAGATATCTTTTGACGGACATGCGTCGGCTGTGCATCTTAAAAAAACCAGAGTGTTTCCGGCAAGGGCTTGTGTAAAACTGATATCATCCACAGTGCTCATTTCGCAGCGGAAAAACTCAAGGCCATAGATGGTTCCAAGCGTTTTTCCGCAGCCTGGATATAGAGGCATGATCATCAAAGAGATCGATAAAGGGCCGATAGAAGCCTTTGTTCTTCTAAGGGACCTCGAACTTCCCTTCATCCTTTCCGGCGGAAAGATGCCCTGGCAGGGGAGGTACTCGTTTATCGGTGCAGCCCCTTTTGCAACCATAACCACAGACGTACACGGTAAGACCACAATCGAATGGGAAGAGATCGGCCATGGCCGGCAGGTGTTTCCAGATCCGTTCTGCGCCCTCTCAAAGCTGCTGCCGGAGTTCATGCGTACGTATCAGACACCTTTTCCATTTTCCGGCGGCGCCGTCGGATACTTCTCCTATGACCTGAAGAACCTGATCGGGGATACAGGTCCGCTTGCAAAGGTCGCCAAGGGGCCCGACGAGCTGTCACGGCACATACCGCTGTGTTACGTGGGCCTGTATGATCCCGTCCTTGTCTATGATCATCAAGCTGACAAGGGCTTCCTCGTATCAACCTGCACAGGCAAGTGGAGGTCGCGCCTGGAAAGGATCGAAGAGACGCTCCACATGGAACCGCGCAAGCCGCACAGACTGAATGGAGGCACAACCTCCATGACTTTCTGCGAGTCCAACCTTACTAAGCAGGAATACCTTCTCATGGTCGAAAAGGCCCTTGAATACATCTCGGCTGGCGACATATACCAGATCAACCTCTCGCAGAGGCTCAAGATCCCGCTTCCAGTAGACCCCTTGACCGTCTACCTCACCCTTGTCGAACGAAGCCTTCCGCGCTTCGGCTCGTTCATGGACTGCGGATCGTTTCAGGTCATATCCAACTCGCCGGAGAGGCTCATCAGGGTCAAAGGGGACCGCGTGGAGACCGAGCCGATAAAGGGCACCAGGCCGCGCGGTAATGACCCCGAACATGACAGGGAGTTGGTCAGGGAACTACGGTCGAGCCCCAAGGAGAGGGCCGAGCACCTGATGATAGTCGACCTTGAAAGGAACGACCTAGGCAGGATATCCGTGCCTTCAACCGTGGTGGTGGAAGAGTTCGAGAGAATTGAAACCTACCCAACGCTCCACCACATGGTCTCGACCATAAGCGCAAGGCTCCTTCCGGATGTAGACAGCCCCACGGCCCTCATGGCGTGCTTTCCGGGCGGCTCCATAACCGGCACCCCCAAGATAAGGGCCATGGAGATCATCGATGAGCTGGAGCCTTTCCCGAGAAGGATATATACCGGCGGCATAGGATGGATAGACTTCAACGGAGACATGGATGTGGCCATGGCCATAAGGACGGCGGTCTGCAGGGACCGGAACATGTACCTCAACGTCGGAGGCGGGATAGTCGCCGACTCGGATCCGGAAGAGGAGTACATGGAAACACTGCTCAAGGCAGAGGACTTCCTGAGGCTTCTCGGAGCGGCTGAATGCATTTGAGGTAAAGATGAAGCGACCAAAGGTATACATAAACCAAAGGATGGTATCATCACACAGGGCTATGGTGTCGGTCTTCGACAGGGGCCTGAACTATGGAGACGGACTCTTCGAGACCATGAAGGCGCACAGGGGGCGCGTGCTTCTTTTCAGGGAACACACAGAAAGGCTCCTCAGCGGCGCACGAACGCTCGGTATCCCCACGCATCACCTGTATGAACTGGAAGACAGGGTCCACAGACTGCTCAGGGCCAACGGCCTGGAGGATACGGAGGCGTACGTCAAGGTAATACTCACACGCGGAGTGGACCATGGAGGACACCTCCCGTCAAGCTGCACAGAGCCTACCACCATCATAATGGCCAAACCGCTCGACACTATCGGACTCAAGCGCATGCAGAAGGACGGTGTCAAGGCGGTCACGGTGAATGCACCGGGATGCTGCGTAACAGTCGGTGGCATAAAGAGCCTTAACTACCTGTTAAACGTACTCGGCAGGATCGAGGCATCGAGCAGGGGAGCGCATGAGGCGATATTCACCGCACCTGACAACAGTGTCCTCGAGGGCACATCCTCGAACGTCTTCATTGTAAAGAACGGGATCATCAAGACCCCTTCCGAGCGCGACGTCCTTCCCGGCGTAACAAGGCGTGCGGTAATAGACCTGGCGCTCAAGATCGGCATCCCCGTCAAGGAGATGCGTATCGGTATCCGGATGCTCAGGAACTGCGACGAGGCGTTCCTCACAAACTCCATCATGGATATTGTCCCACTCACAAATCTCGACTCATCCGACATAGGGAAAGGCCGGCCAGGCAGGCTGACGAGGCTCCTTCAGGCTGAGTATGCACGGCTCTGCAAAAGATAACACCGCCAAATGCAGTGCGAATCATACCTGGAAGCCGGATTACCCCGCCGTCCCGCAGGCGATTGATACAGCCTCGCAGATTCCTCGTACCGCTTCTATAGCTTCGAATCCTCTTTTAGTGGCACCGCTCGAATACAGGATGCACCTTGCCCCGCAGCCTTTTTGGTTTTCCGACTCGCGGCAGACGCCGAGGGGCTCCGGCGACGTTCCCCTGCCGGAGACATCCCCAAAGAAAAAGCCCCGCCGAGGCGGCGGGGCTATCAGGTTTGCCTGCATGTGGATCGTGCGGCTCAGTGGTGACCCGCCTCTTTCATGAGCTCGCGGTCGACGCTCGACATGTGGTATTCCTCCCCGAATGCGCCGTGAGGCTCCTTGAGGAATATGAGGCAGAACAGGAAGCTGAAGAACGCGCCGGTGGCTATGATGAAGAAGAAGGTGTTAGAGTCCACCATCGTCAGAACCGTGAGGTAGAAGACCGCGCCCACGTTGCCGTACGAGCCGGCCATACCCGAGATCTGCCCGGTTATGCGCCTCTTGACCATCGGTATGATGGCGAATGTCGCACCCTCCGCGCCCTGGACGAACATGGAGCAGACGATGGTCAAAACGACCGCCAGCACGATTGGCCAATTCGAGTTTATAAGGCCCATGCCGAAGAACCCTGCGGCTATTCCGAACATGTACATGAGCATTACGAGCTTGCGGCTCTTGAGCGAGTCGGAAAGAACGCCGCCCAACGGCCTTGCGACGAGGTTGACGAAGGCGAACGACGATGCGATCAAGCCGGCCTTGGCCGGGGTCAGTTCGAAGATACCCTCGAAGAAGGCCGGAAGCATGGAAACCACAGCAAGCTCTGCACCGAAGTTGCAGAAGTACGTGGTATTGAGCGCGGCCACCTGGTTCCAGTTGTACTTGTCGTCCTCTGGCACCCCCTTCTTGAGTATCGGCAGGTTTACCAGCAGGACCTGAAGTATCTGGTAGCCGACGACGATTGCTATCACTGCGTAACATATGGTGGCGCCTGTTGTGCCCAGGAAACCGAGCTTCTGAAGCCTCCATACCAGTATCGACAGGATCCCGACACATGGGATGGTAAAGATGATAAGCTTTATCATATCTGCGTAGGTACTGACCTCCATGGCCGCGACCTTCTTCGGCTTGTGAAGCATGGTACCCTTGGGACCGTCGGTTATGGCGAACCAGTAGAAGATACCGTAGGCCGCCATTATGGCTCCGCTCAGTGCTATCGCGTAGCGCCAGCCGTTGACACCGCCGAAGATCTGAAGGGCGATGGTAGGTATGGTCATGGCAGCTGCGGCCGAGCCGAAGTTACCCCATCCGGCGTAAAAGCCCTCGGCAAATCCGATGTCCTTGGGCTTGAACCAGAGCGCGGTCATGTGAATGCCAACGACGAAACCGGCTCCCACGACACTCAGTATCAGACGGGATACCAGGAGCTGCGAGAAGGTGTTGCCGAACGCGAAGACAAAGGTCGGGATTGCCATGAGGACCATCAGGATCGAGAAGACCCGCCTCGGTCCGAACTTGTCGAGCAACATGCCGACCAGAAGCCTTCCGGGTATTGTCAATGCAACGTTGCATATGGCGAAGACCTTGAGGTGTGTCTTGGTGAGCCACCCCGTCTCCCTTATCATCGTAGTGGCGAGCGGCGCCATGTTAAACCATACATAAAAGGTTATGAAGAATGCTATCCAGGTAAGGTGCAACGCCCTTATATCTGGTCTTTGTATTTTAAATAAATCCGATACCTTCATTTATGGCCAACCTCCTTCTAAGTTGCTGGATTTTTCCGATACCGATTTGCCCCAAAAAAAAACGCGACGGATTCATGCGCCGCGCTTGAGGGTCATAACCAGCACCGGACGCTCTGCGTGACGTACCACATATGCGCTCACGCTGCCTAGTACCATCCTCAACCTACTTTCGGTCATTCCCCTTCTCGCCACAACGATTAAATCGGGGTCCTTCTTTACCGCCGCCTCCAGGATCATCTCCCTCGGATCCCCAATCGCCAGTACGGCATCCACATCCAGGCCGTGATCGACCACCCATTTGGTGGCCTTTATGAGCTCGTCGTGGCGCTCCTTCTTCCACTGCTCGAAGATCTCCTCGTTCTCCATGCTTGCATCGCGTGGTTCTTCAACGACGGTCAGGATTATCATCTCGGGCTTCTGCGGCTTGAAGTAATCGACGGTCTTAGCGAGCGCCTTGTCCGCTATCTCAGAACCATCGTAGCAGAACATTATCTTCATTATGGGATACCTCCTTCTTTCCTGGGTCAAGAAACGTCAGGCCGTACCGAAGGTTATGTAAGAAACTTCTCCCGGCCACCATGCGCTTCAAACCGCAGTCCTTGCGCTTCCCAGACAAAGGCCTGTGCGTACCTGCATATTGCCGGACCGGGAAGGCATAAGAGTACTTCTTGGAATATTTAGAACTTACAAGAACTTCCTGCAAAAAAGCGGTCCTTGCGCATGTCCGGTCTGCCCGGTCACTTAAGAGAAGTTTACTATGGCTCCCTTTTCCGTCCCGGTTATCCCCTGTCTGGTTATAGACTGGTTGTGTATTACAATCAGGACTCATCACCTCCTTTTTTCCAGCCCCTCCCCGCATATCCCAGGACATGAAAAGGCTAAACTAACAATAGCGATTTTCATGAGAAAAGTCAAGTTCTTAAAACATAAAACCCTAAAGCTCATCAAGAGAACCGTCGATATATATTAATTGACCATAGCCCTAAGACCTTGCCCCGAAATACCCGAATATGGAAATCATATACATATTCACGCAACTCATGACGTCGCACAGCATAAAGCAGCAAGGAATAATCCCATAAAAATCAAGGACATCGCATATAGCGCCGACGGAGAAAAAGCAGCCACGGACAAAGGCCATGGCTTACCTTGTGAAGCATATCGCAAGGATGAACCGCTGCATACATGCTTAAGGAACGCCGCTATGAAGCGCTGCGCTCGCATCAATAGCTCCGGCTTTTACGACTCACGGCGGCATAACCACCCAGCTCGGGCTTCTGTCCTTGGCCCGACGCCCCATTTCCTGTTGACATAATAGCCGTATAAATAGTAAAGTATTGCACTCTTGAACAACCTGGAATACTACGGGAAGGAGATTCTGATGGCAGTTATCAAACCTTTCAGGGCGCTCAGATACAATCCAGACAAGGTCGGGGACCTCTCCAAGGTCATGGCCCCGCCTTATGATGTAATCTCACCCGAGTTTCAG
>WGEY01000101.1 GCA_015492495.1 Deltaproteobacteria bacterium
CCCCCGGACCCCCTCCTCACGGCGAACCGCTCGAGCCTTACACCAGGGTGCCTGAACTCGAGGACTTCTGGATCGGTTATCCTCGTGTTGGTCATGTGGACCTGAACGCCTGATGCGCCCCTGCACCCTTCAACCGCCCCCGCCCCGCCGCCTATGGTCTCGTAGTAGGGCGGCTCGCCCTCGACCTCGAAGAGGAGGTTGTTCATGGTCCCCTGCGAGGCCGCTGCAACCCCCAAAGCACCGAGTACGACGTCGACGACCCTCTGCGAGGTCTCGACGTTCCCCGAACCCACTGGTGCGGGATACAGTGGGTTCAGCAGAGTGCCTTCCGGAATTATTATCCGCACCGGCTCGAGACAGCCGCCGTTAAGCGGGATGTCCTCCCGTGTCACGGCCCTGAGGACGTAAAGGACCGCTGAGCGCGTAACGGACGTTGGGGCGTTCAGGTTGTCATGTGTGTGCATGGGGCCTGTGCCGGTGAAGTCGAAGGTGGCCCTCACGGTATGCGGCGGCCTCGGGCCGGCCTCCACAGTGACCCTTACCTTTACGGGCGTGCCGTCATCCAGGGCGTCCTCGAAGCAGAGATCCAGGCTCCGCCTGTTGCCGAGGAACCTCTGGAGCGCCCTTCTTACGGCGTATGCGGCGTTCTCCTGGACATGTCCCATGTACGCCCTGACCGTGTCCCATCCGTACCTCTCGATTACCGCCTTGAGCTCCTTCACCCCCCTTGAACACGAGGCCATCTGCGCCATGATGTCCGAGATCCTCTCTTCGATGTTTCTTGCCGGGTACCTGTGCGACGTAAGCGCCTCCCTGAGCTCCTTCTCCCTGAAGACCCCGTCCCTGCGCACAAGGAGGCCGTCGACCAACACCCCTTCCTCGTCTATGTGTGCCGCCTCGGGCGGAAGGGAGCCTGGGGTTACGCCGCCTATGTCGGCATGGTGCCCCCTCGAGGCCACGACAAAGATCAACTCTCCGCCGGCCGAAAAGACCGGCTCCACCACCGTCATATCCGGCAGGTGCGAACCCCCGCAATACGGGTTGTTCGTAAGAAACACGTCCCCGGGCCGCATCTCGCCCCTTCTGTCCTCCACAACCGCCTTCACGCTCTCGGCCATGGCGCCTATGTGCACCGGGATGTGCTGGGCGCCGGCAACGAGCCCGCCCGCTGCGTCGAAGACCGCGCAGGAAAAGTCCAGGCGCTCTTTCATGTTGACCGAGTGCGCCGTGTTCCTGAGCGTAAAGCCCATCTGGGCGGCCACACCGGAGAAGATGTTGTTGAAGACCTCGAGAAGCACCGGGTCGGGCTCAACAGGCGTCTCCTTCGTCCCGACCACCGTACCGGCGGAGCCTTCACCAGTAGCCTCCTCCACCACGATGAACCCCCTCTCGTCCTCGACTGCCGCGAAGCCCGGATCTACGACCAAGGTGGAGTGGGCGTCGACGATCACGGCAGGCCCCTCCAACCTCTGGCCGCAGCGGAGGTCCTCCCACCTGTAGACAGGTGCGCTTACGGCCCCTCCGCGGTAGAAGATGTCCCGGTAAAAAACCGGTCCTCCGGTCCTTTTTCCCGTCCCCCCGGCCCTTCCCCTGTAAGGAGGGAAGAAGTCCTCCGTCCTGGAGACCTCGATCCTCAGGTTCACGGCCTCCACCGGTCCGTCGCCCGGCACGAAGCCGAAGAGCCTTTCGTGCCGCTTCCGGAAACGCCCGAGCGTTTCCTCGTAGCCCGAGAACTCCACGGTCAGGGCCGACTCGGCGCCCCTGGGACGAAGGTCTATCTCCCTGCGGACCGAGAACCCTCCCTTCCAGTCGCGGGGCACGGTCTCTTTTTCCATCTCTTCGAAAACGGCCGCAAGCTCTGGGTGCGAACTCCGGGTGTACTCAACCAGGACGGTCCTCGACGCCCTCTCCGCCTGCCTCGCAAGTCCTATGCCGTATGCCGACATGAGGCCGCCGAGGGGATGGTGGATTATCCTCTTCATCCCCAGGGCCCCGGCGATGGCGCAGGCATGCTGCCCCCCGGCACCCCCGAAGGTGACAAGCGCGTATTCCCTCACGTCATAGCCCCTTGCAACGGATATCTCCTTTATCGCAAGGGCCATCTTCTCGTTCGCTATCTCGATGAATCCCAGGGCCGCCTCCTCGGGCCCGAGGCCGCCGCCCGTGGATGCGTTTATCCTCGCCGCAAGCTCCTTGAACCGCTCCTGCACCACGCCAGAGTCCAGCGCGGAATCGCCCGAAGGGCCGAAGGTCCGTGGAAAGAACTCTGGCACTATCCTGCCCGTAATGAGGTTCGCATCGGTCACGGTGAGCGGACCGCCCAGGCCGTATGAGGCGGGGCCGGGCCGTGCGCCTGCCGACTCGGGCCCCACCCTCATCCTCTGTCCGTCGAACCAGAGGATACTTCCGCCGCCTGACGCAACGGTCGTGATGTTGAGCGCCTCACCCTGAATCTCGACCCCGCCGACACGCTGCTCGTAGATCTTCTCGAACTCCCCGTCGTACCGCGAGACATCGGTGGATGTTCCGCCCATGTCAAACCCTATGGCGCCCTTGAGCCTGGCGCATCTTGCCACCTCGGCCACGGCCACCACACCCCCGGCAGGGCCGGAGAAGACGGCCCCCTTGCCCTTGAATGACCGGGGAGGCGCAAGCGTGCCGGCGCTCTCTATGAACTTCACTGGAATGTCGCCTGTCTCTTTCCGTATTCCCCGGAGGTAGCTCTCCATCACGGGCCCCAGGTAGGCGTCAACCATCGTACTCTGCCCCCTTGTCACGATCTTTACGAGGTTCGCCGACCTGTGTGAGAGGAAGACGTCGCGTATCCCGCACCGCCTTATGATATCCCCGCACAGGAGCTCGTGCCTGGGGTTCTTCCACGAGTGCATGAAGACCACGGCCGCGG
>WGEY01000102.1 GCA_015492495.1 Deltaproteobacteria bacterium
CCCCGGTACTTGGCGCCCGCGATGAGGGCACCCAGGTCGAGGGCGATGAGGCGGCGGCCCTTCAACGACTCGGGAACGTCGCCGCGGACGATGCGCTGGGCGAGCCCTTCGACGATGGCGGTCTTGCCGACGCCCGGCTCGCCGATGAGGACGGGGTTGTTCTTGGTCCTTCTCGACAGCACCTGGATGACCCTGCGGATTTCGTCGTCCCTGCCTATGACCGGGTCGAGCTTGCCGGAGCGGGCGAGCTCCACGAGGTCGCGCGTGTACTTCGTAATGGCCTGGTACTTCTCCTCGGGGGACTGGTCGGTTACGCGCTGGGAGCCGCGTATGGAGCTCATGGCCTTGAGCACGTTCTCCCTCGTTGCTCCCTGCGAGTTGAGGAGCCTTCCCGCCTCGCTCTTTGTATCCGCGGCTGTTGCGGCGAGGATGTGCTCGGTGGATATGAACTCGTCCTTGAGCGCCCGGGCCTCCTTCTCGGCCTCTTCGAGCACCTTCTTGAGGGCGCCGGATAGGTATACCTCTCCGGGTGCGCCGTATACCTTGGGGAGCTTCCCTATGGCTTCCCTGAGCTGGTCCTTCAAAAGCGCTATATTGACGCCGATCCTTTCGAGGATCGGAACGACGATGCCGCCTTCCTGGTCCAAGAGGGCCAGCAGCATGTGCTCTGGCGTTATCTCCTGCTGGTTCGCATCCCCGGCTATGCGCTGGGCGTCCTGCAGGGCCTCCTGGGATTTTATGGTAAACCTTTCGAGTCTCATGGATCGGTTTCTCCTTCCACACACCGGTCGTACGGTGTGTTGTTCATCGATAATGTAAACATAATGCAGCCTACCTATAAATCTATGCCCGCCCGGGAGTTTTGTCAAGGAAGAGGGAGAGATCGAAGCCTTCGGCCGCGGGTGCGGCTAATCTTCACGCGATGCATCTTAGAGATACGGCCGTACGGACGATAAGATCTTGTCCTTTTTGTTTGTTGTTTTTATAATGTGCCGATGTGTGATCCACCGGGCTCTTCACAGCACGTACGGGTCCTTCCCGCCCCCGAACCGGCAGGCCGTCCTGTACACACCCTTCGATCCGGTGTTTCCTTTTCTTATTCATATGCACCCCATACACCGTAACACCTAACCTGGCAGGCGCCCCGGCTTGCCGAAAACCGAAGGAGGGAGCACCATGCCGAACACTTCTGTACGGACGCCTCACCTGACCAGACGAACAGCGATCCCGTTTTATCCACCCGTAAAGATCAAGGCCGACGGCGCCTTCGAAGGGGGAGGGGCAAAGGGCTTCTGTTTCCTCGGCGCCCTCGATGCGCTATCAAGGGCCGGGATATGGTTCAAGAGGGTGTCCGGCTGTTCCGCAGGCTCCATAACAGCGGCCCTGGTTGCAGCCGGATACAGGGTCGACGCCAACTACAGGATCGATCTGTCCGAGCCGTCTTTGGCCGCAAGGATGGTGTCGCCGCCGCCGAGGCTTACGCCCAGCCCGCACAACTCGCTAAACAGGATCATATTCGAGGACAGCTACGAGCGCATGTACGACCTTGCACGGACGATATCGACCCGCGAGATAAGCGCAAGCTGGACAAAGAGACTCTTCGACAGGGGTGGTCCCTGCGAACGCCGTCCTTGCCCCGCTGAGGGGGCTCAGGGAGCTTGTTGACCGGCTACCCCGCGGCTTCAGGAACGACGCCGAAAGGATCCGGGCGAGAAACAGTATCCGCAAATGGCTCAAGAACTCGAGCAACGTGCCTCCGCTCGGCCTCGAGCACAACCTGGCCGAGGCCGTTGCCGACGCGATCGTCAACACCGCCCGATGGGTCGTCAACCCCGTTGCCGACGCCATGCGTGACAGCGTCCTCGATCTGCTGGACTTCATACCGAGCGACGTCAGCCAGAGGCTGCTCGTGGAGCTCTACACGACCCGCGCCTCGGACCCGGATCCCGTAAGGTTCGCCAAGGCCGTTTTCCGCGAAGGCTTCACCATAGTCGAAAGGGGGGCATCCTGGCCGGGGATTACTTCAGGGAGTGGCTTGAAGGGCACCTCCAGGCCCGTTACCGGGCTGACCACCCCCGCTCACGCGGCGGAAGCGCCGACGGCCACATCGCCTTCAAGGACCTGCCCATGGACCTCTGCGTGGCCGCCTATTGCCTCGACCGCAACGAGATGATCTATTTTTTTCACGCAAGACTACGCCCAACTACTCCGTCAGCGAAGCTGTGAGGCGATCCATGAGCCTTCCTGTAATCTTCGTGCCCCGCAGGCTCAACGAGGGGTATTCGGGCAGGGTCCCCCGCTCCCTGAAGAGGCATGCCACGCACCTGGTAATAGACGGCGGCATCAGGGTAGACCTGCCGGCCTGGGTCTTCAGGGACAGGAAAGATGGACTTCAGGGAAAACGACCTGCTCGTGTGCTGCAAACTCGACGAGCTCAAGGGCATGCCCGAGAAGTCCGCGGCCGGCATTCCGGTAGCCGAGGACATCAAGGCCCCGCGCTTTGACCCGCGCGACCTCCTGGGCACGGTCATCCCCCCCGACTCGGGCGTAAACCCCGAGGACCTCCTCCCTCCGGGCGTGCGTATAATGACGAGGATGGTCGCTCCCACCATCGAGGCCCTCTCGAGCAGGGAAGAGGAGATAAAGTCCTATATACTGACGTGGAAGAAGACGGCCCTCGTGGATATCGGCGTGAAGGAGATGGCAGGGGCCGACCCGAGGCCGATGATGTTCAACATATCGAGGAAGGGCAAGAAGTGGATGGCCAAGAGCGGATGGGACGCTGCGATGGAATGCCTTAAGGGACTTGAGCAGGGCATACGCGGCAGGCTTGCCATACCACCCGACGACGTGGACCCGTACGGGCCTGAGAGGTGATGCAAAGGCGCGCGGCAGGCGCTCTTTTCGCCGCGCGCCTCTCACCCCATGTCCCCGAGTTCATACTGGAGTATGGAGACGACCGATATGGCCGCGGTCTCTGCCCTCAGTATCCTCGGACCAAGGCCCACCGGGCGGAACCCTTCACCTTGGGCCTCCTCGACCTCGGCCTCTGTGAAGCCGCCCTCGGGGCCCACGAGCGCCGCCACGCTTCGCGGCCTCTGCCCCTGTCCGAGCACACCCATCAGGCCCGCAACACCTTCGCCCTCGTAGAATACCACCTTCAACTCCCAGTCCCGCAGCCTGAGGGCCTCGGTGAACCCCGTGAGGTCGATCCGCGGCAGCACGCACCTCCCGCTCTGCTTCGCCGCCTCCACGGCCACCCTCTTGAGCCTTTGGAGCTTCCTCAGTAAACCCTGTGCGTCCGGCCTGGGCACCGTCCTCGAAGCGGTGAAGAATACGATCCCGCTTACACCGAGCTCCGTCGCCTTCTGAACGACGAGCTCCGGCCTGTCACCCTTTATGAGGCCCTGAAGGAGGGTGATCCCGAGCCGGCTCTCGCTCCGGCATTGCCTCGAGCCGTTTATCCGCACCCTCGCCGCATCCCTGCCGATCGATTCGATCGTTCCCTCGAACTCGAGCCCGCTGCCGTCGAAGAGCACGACGTTCCGGCCTGCGGAGAGCCTGAGCGCCCCCTTCAGGTGACGGAGCTCCTCTCCGCGTATCTCGGCGTACGGCCGGTCCGGCCCTATATCCTCCACGAAGAACCTGCGCGCCATGTTCAGACCTTCCTCAGGAGCAACGCCGCCCACTCTCCACTCCTCAACACCCTGTACGGCTTCAATCCCCCGGCCGCAAAACCCCTCTTCACCTCTTCGGCCTCCTCCTTGAGTATCCCGGAGAGGAGGAGGAAACCCTCAGGCCGCACCTTTCTCGTAAGAAGGGGCCTCAGCTCGAGGAGCGTTTTCGACTGTATGTTGGCGACAACCAGCGTGAAAAGCCCCGGGATCTCCTCGAGGGGCCTCTTGGTCAGCGCGACCTTCACGTTGTTGAGCCTTGTGTTCTTCCGTGCATTGGATAGTGCCGCGGGGTCGATGTCGATGCCC
>WGEY01000103.1 GCA_015492495.1 Deltaproteobacteria bacterium
ACGATGTGGTATTCAGTTTTGTATACGGCATGAGCACTCTTACGAAATCTCATGCATATTGTTGTACCTCATTATATCTCAAAACTCCACATCGTCTGGACGGCCTATTCATCACCAGACAGGAGTCTGGTGTTTTGACGGCTAAATAAATTCACCGGATCTCCGAGGACGTAACCATATAAGTTCGTATCCCTCGCAGCGAACCTTTCGGATCCTTTGCCGTCCACCTTCCGGTCTCAGCATCATAGTCACGTGCACCGAATCTTACAAGACCTGTATCAATATCATAGATGCCTCCTGCGAACCCGAAGGGTTGGAAGCCGGGATTGGTGTCCTGGGTGACGTTGCCGAACTCATCATAGTCAATGCGCTGGACCACTGCTCCTGTAGCTGTATTTACTACGAGGCGGGGGCTGCCGAGGTGGTCGCTTATTATCCTGTAGGTGACACCTCCCTTTATCATGTAGTCCGGCACATTGGCCTTGGTGCCGTAGATGAACCTTGAGACTATGTTGCCAGTGCCGTCAAGCTCGGCTATGGGATTAAGCTGGTCACTGTATAAGAACCCCTGTACTAAAACGCCGTTGACCTTCTTCCCTATCCTCCTATTTCTACCGTCAATGACATACTCTATCAGTGTGCCATCTGGCAGGGTAACCGACATGAGGTTGCCGAGGACATCATACTGATAGCTCGTGGTCTCACCGGTCGTTGTATTGGTCTTCGTTGAAAGCTCACCATTGGCTGTATAGGTATAAGTATAATTGCCATAGCTCAGGAGCCTGTCCTGATTGTCATACGTTCCCGTGAAACTTCCAAGCTGACCGGTGTAAAGCGTTCTGTTGTTATTGAGATCATACTCGTAATGACCGACCGGCGCACCGTCCTTCCAAATATCTGTCAGTCTGCCAGCCTGGTCGTAAGCATAGGTATAGGTGCTCGTCAGACCCTCAACGGTCTCGGTCTTCGAGATTCTGCGTCCGAGTTTATCACGGGTATACTGGACTGTAAAGAGGTCAGCATTTATGGATTCTGTTTTTAGGAAGGTATCGGAGCTTAAAGGATTCTAACCCTTTTCGTACATCTAATCGATTGATTTTTTTTGAACTTTTTCCTCCCAGCCTTTCTTGTACTCTTCATATGATTCGAATAATTTATCAAACCCGGGGACACCTATAGCTATTATGATAGCCAGCAAATATTTATACCAATTCAAATCATACCAATAATACCAAAGTAGGGCAACGACACATAACCACAAAATCATATATGTCCAAGCAACGCAATAATAAAACCAATACTGATGTCTACTGAGAGGTTCACCTGGCTTAGACTTCAAATATTTTGTTAATTTCCATAAAATCATGGTTATGGACATTCCTCTGGATTAAACAAGTCCCACCAAAAATCGACCCACCAGTCTGTTATAGTTTGATCTGTACCATATACAGGAATTGCTGATATTAATGAGCCAACGAATACACCTCCTTCATACGTCACGCTAACCAACGCAAAATTAAGTAAAGCTGTGCCTCCAGCAGCAATGAAGGTTTCGAAACTTGTAAGGGAAGCACTTCCAAGCTGTGCACCTGCAAAACCACTTCTAATGTATTGCATAATTGTTATACCCCCAACAGTTTCTGCAGTAGCTCCCACTGTCAGAAGACCAGTGCCAAGTGGAGCAAATATGCCAGGCAAAGTAGTATTTGTTGTAACAAAGTTTTCATACACATTTGACCAGTATTGCAACCCATCAGGGTCGACAAAGTTCACAGGATCCCCAAGGGCATACCCAAAAAGATTAGTATCCCTACCTGCAAACCTTATCGGATCCTTTGCCGTCCATCTTCCAGTCTCGGGATCATAGTCCCTTGCGCCGAATCTTACAAGGCCGGTATCAACGTCGTAGATGCCACCCGCGAACCCGAAAGGCTGGAAGCCCGGATTGGTGTCTAAGAGGACGTTGCCGAACTCGTCATAGTCAATCCTTTGAACAACATTGCCTGTGGTAACATCAACAACAAGCCTCGGACTTCCCAGATGATCGCTTATTATCTTGTAGGTAACACCTCCCTTGATTATGTAATCGGGTACATTAGCTTTTGTTCCGTATACGAACCTTGCAACAACGTTGCCTAAGCCGTCGAGTTCCGCAACCGGGTTCAACTGATCGCCGTAAAGGAATCCCTGTACAAGGACTCCATTAACTTTTTTCCCGATTCTGCGATTCCTGCCGTCTACGACGTACTCTATCAAAGTCCCGTCTGGCAAGGTAACTGCCATGAGGTTGCCGAGTACATCATACTGATAACTCGTGGTCTCACCGGTCGTTGTGTCGGTCTTGCTCGAAAGCTCGCCATTGGCTGTGTATGCGTAAGTATAATTTCCATAGCTTAGAAGCCTATCCTGATTGTCATACGTTCCAGTGAAGCTGCCAAGCTGGCCCGTGTAAAGCGTTCTGTTGCTATTGAGGTCATATTCGTAATGGCCGACCGGGGCACCGTCCTTCCATACATCAGTGAGTCTTCCAGCCTGGTCATAAGTATAGGTATAGGTGTCTGTCAGCCCCTCAACCGTCTCGGTCTTGGAGGTTATGCGTCCGAGTTTATCACGGGTATACTGGACTGTAAAGAGGTCGGTTGCGCCATAGGAGGCGGCGTAATAATCCACCTCCCCGAATGTGTTATAGCTTATTGTGCTGGTGGCGTTGGATAGCGTTGTGCCGGTTATAAGAACGTTCCCCGCATCACGGGTTATGGTGAGAGCGCCGGCCCCGATAAGGAGGCCGTCGTTATCATAGGTAAAACCTATAGTATCTACACCATTAACCGTTTCAGATGTAACTCTGAAGTTATTGTCATAACTGAAGGCCCACACTACCGCTCACCTCGCCCGCCCATGTTTCACCGGTAACGAGGAACCCGTCATAGGTATAGCTGAGCGTACCACCATCAGGCGCGGTTACGGTGGAGAGGTTGCCGGTGGTCGGGTCATAGGAGTAGCTTATCGTTCCACGCGGTATGGTAGTTGCAGATAGACGCCCGCCAGTGTCATAACCAAAACTCACCGTCTGGCCGTCCGGCCTCGTTATGAGCGTAAGCTGCCTGTCGAGGTTATAGGAGTAGGTCGTGGTATTCGATCCTGTGCCTGTATCAGGTGCAGTGTAGCTATCCTCAAGGTCCACAGGCGTGTAGGTAAAGGAATGCTGAGGCCTTCCAGGAGGCGTTATGGACGTAACATTTCCGTTGGCGTCGTAGGTGTAGTATATGACCCTGCCGTCGGGCAAGCTCTCGCTCGTGACACGGCCGGCGGCGTCATAGGTAAATCCTATAGTGCGCAAAAGCGGGTCGGTTATGCTTGATATATTCCCCTCCGTGTCGTAGCTCAACGTGTAGGTCCGCTCATCCGGTGACGTGCCGCGGGTTATCGTTGTAAGCCGTCCCCTCGTGTCATACGTAAAGACCGTAGCCTCGACCCCCGTAACCTCTTCCCTTACAACCCTTCCCTGCGTGTCTATCGTCGTGACCGTCTGCCTGCCCTCGGGCGTGGTCGCGGTAGTGGTGAATGCGGCAGCATCATACGTGCTCACATAGGCGCGGCCGTTCACCGTCACCGTGTCGCTCAGGCTTACGAGGCTCAACGGATCATCAGGGTCCGAGAGGCTCACCACTCGGTCGGTTGTGACAAGGGACTCAAGACCCCCGGGGGTCTTCACCGCCAGGCCGCTCAAAACAGGCGCCTGCATGCCGAAGCGCGGGTCGCGGTCCTCGTATACAACCGTCTCGGTGCCGTCGGGCGTATAGACCGAGCGGGTTGCATCCGACATGAAAAGCGTGCCCGTACTCAGGCCCGTGGGCTCGGTCGTAACGCGCCACTCGCCGCCAGTGTTCACCCCGGAGATGACCTTCTCAACGTAGTACGTTGTGGTGCGGCCCTCGCCGGAGGTCATGGAGACCGTGTAGCTCGTGCCGCTCCCGGTCCTGGATATGGTCCATGAGCCGCCGGAGGGGTCCTCGTCGTACACAAGGCGTCCCTCGGCATCGTAGCTGAAGCTGTAGAGCCCGCCCCTCGGATCGGTCATCGAGGTCATGAGACCGCCGGGGGTGTAGGTGAACTGATACAATCCGCCGGCAGGGTCGGTGATCCCCGAAAGATACCCGTTCGCATCAAGGGTCAATACGGTCCTCTGCCCGTAGGGCGAGACTATGGCCGTGGGGTTGCCGTCCGCATCACGCTCTATCACGGTCACGTTGCCGTCACCGTCGGTTATCTGGACGAGATAGCCGTTTGCATCATAGGTGAAGGTATAGATGGTAGCGCCTGTTCTTGCGTTGATGGTGCCGAGGTGCTTGCCGTACATATCGAACCTGTAGAGCTCACTCCCGTCCTCCGAGGGTATGGCTATCTCGGAGTAGGTGAAGCCCGGAAGAGGGGGCGCTATACTGCGCACGGCATGATTGTAGGTATCCGCTACATAAACCTCACCATCCGGGGACACGGCCGTTGAAGAGGGCTTCCTGAGACCCGCCCTGGATGCGGCTCCTCCGTCGCCGCTGAACGTGTATTCACCGGTACCGGCCAAGGTGATGATCGTGCCTTCCGAATTCACCATCCTTACGCGGTTATTATTGTAGTCGGAGATGAACAGGTTGCCGCTCCTGTCAACCGCGACGTCCACCGGGTGGTCAAGCTCCGCGCTCGTTGCAGGCCCCCCGTCGCCGCTGTAGCCATGAAGCCAGTTTCCTGCCACCACTGTGTGTTTCCCGTCAGGGCTCACCTTCCATATAACGGCGTAGTTCGTGTCTACCACAAACACATTCCCTTCATCATCCACCTCTATACCCTGCGGACGCCCGTAATTGACATGTGGAGGGGGTGGAAGCGCCTGCTCTATTATCCCGTCGGGACTGACCCTGCGGATACGATTGTTGCCGTAATCCAGGATGAACAGGTTGCCTTCCCTGTCCACTGCCACATCCCTCGGCGCATTGAGCTCCGCGCTTGTTGCAGGCCCTCCGTCGCCGCTGTAGCCCTGCACCCCGGTGCCCGCAACCGTGGTTATGATGCCGTCAGGCGTTACCTTGCGCACACGATGATTGCCGCTGTCGGCGATAAAGATGTTGCCCTCATTATCGACTGCTATGCCGTAAGGCTGACTGAGCTGCGCATCCACCGCAGGACCACCGTCACCACCGTAGCCGCTGGCCCCGGTGCCGGCAACCGTGGTTATGGTGCCGTCAGGCGCCACCTTGCGGACCACATGATTGCCTGTAACGATATATAGATTGCCTGTACCATCCATTGTCACACGATACGGGGTGCTGATCTTTGCATCCGTCGCCTGTCCGCCGTCACCGCTGTAACCGCTGTTAAGGTAACCCTGACCGGCTATGGTGCTTATCACCTTGCCTATATCACGTGCGCTTCGCCTTGTGCCGTCGCCCAGGTGAAGCACCCGTCCCACAGGGTCGTAGAAGTGATGCACATCGAGCGTCCAGCCGCCGAGCCCCGTCCCCCTGGCGTCAAAGCCCCCGAGCATGACCGTCTTCTCCTTCCAGACCACCACCTCGCTGCGGGCCACGCTGCCGCTGAATGCCACGTCAGAGCCGAGGCGTGCAAAGCTGCGGCCGGCCTCGGCAGAACCCCCCTTGTAGACCGCATCGTAGGCATACCCCACACGGACCCTGGCCATCTGCTGCCCCTGGACCGTGCGGCCGTAGGCGTCCATGCCGTCCCAGGTGTATGTATAGGTCTGGTCCGGGAGCGGATCAAAGCTCCGGGTGAAACGCCTGCCAGCAACATGGACCTCGAGGTCTATCCGGATGAGGCTTACAGGCACCGTGTCGCTGCTGAGGGGTATCGTGACAGTATATGCAGCACTGCGTCCGGGCACACGGCTGCTCCTGTAGTTGAGGCTGAACGGGGTCCCCACGATTCCTACGGACTCCCCGAGGGTCTGGTTCTGGCACTCGATCACTGAGCCGGGCCTGCAGTCGGGCTCCCTTGCAGAGGCATCTGCCAGAAGCCACTCGAACGGAGGTGCCACGGCATCATCAGGCGGTCCCCACGGCCAATTGAGGTCCCACGGCGTAAAATGCGTGATCTCCACCCGCCACAGGCTCTGCCCGGGCTGGTAAAGCGCTGCAAGCTCACTACGCTCATCCTCGGTTATGCCCAGCTCACTCAGGGCGGTTGCATCGGCCGCCGTACCACTCCCGTCAACATCAAGCTCGGCAAGGCCACCGGTTATGCTTAATATCTCTATAACACGGCCGTCCTTCGACGGGACCCACTCGGCCTTCTCACGGTCGTAGTAGCCCACCGGCACGGCCGTTCCCACCGGAAAATCAAGAAAATTCTCAACGTAGAAGGGCAGGGGCTGATCGAATGTAACATTCAAGGCCCCGGCAGAGACCGCCTCGTCAACAGAGAGCTCCACGGCATAGGTGTAGGCGCTCGCCGGAGGAAGCTCCGCGGGCATGGCCGCAGGGCCGCCCGGTCCAACCGTGTACTCGGTAACCCGCACGCTCAGAACATCAAGCGGCTGGGTCGTGCCGTCGGGCATCTGCATCACGGCACTCGTACCGAACGGGAACATGATGGTCGCACGGCGACTGCCGTCGTCGTCTGTGACAGCGCTTCCACGAGCGACCTGCACGGGCCAGGTGAAGTCTATGGTCGTTACGTTGTCGTCATAAGGAAGCAGCACAACATCATCGACCCATGCATACTCCTGCCAGAAGGTCCTGACCCTGCGCTGGACAGGCATGTAGCCGTCCTTCGTGTACTCGACCACCAACTGCTCGCCGCCGTTTACCGCCATGTCGAAGATGCCGTCCTCCCGGCTCAGCGTGCTGCCGTATTCGTCGTGGCCGTGGATGGTTATCCTGACACCGGCAAGGGGAGAGCCCGCTGCGTCAAGGACCCTGCCGCGCAGAACCGCGATGCGTCCGGGCTCGATGGTGCCTGGTGAAACACCGCTCTGTATGGGGTTTGTGCCGGTGTAGAGAAACTCCACAGAAGCGGCCAGAGTCGAAGCGACCGTACCGTCGAGCCCGGGCGCCACCGCGGCCGGATCGGGCGGCAGCCCCCCGGAACCGCCCGTCGTATCGAGAATGACGCTGACCGAGGCAGCGGACCGGTTACCCGCAGGGTCGGTGGCCGTGGCCGTGATGGTGTTCCAACCCTCTGATAGTTGTATCTCCGCTGTAAACGTGTTGCCAGAAACCGTTGCACCCACGCCGTTCACCGTCACCGTGGCTGTATCGTCGTCAATGGTGCCTGTAACGGTTATCGTGGGCGTGGTGACGGTGGCCGAGTCAGCAGGGTAGGTTATGGTTATAACAGGGGCGGTGGTATCGGGTATGGCATAGATTACGGTTATGGATACAGCGGCGGTGTTGCCCGCGGGATCCGTGGCGGTAACGGTGACGGTGTTTGGCCCCTCTGTAAGGGTTATGCCGGAGGCGCTGAAGGTAGTGCCGGCTACCGTCGCATCTACACCGTTCACCGTGACCGAGGCCGTATCGTCGTCTACCGTGCCAGAGACCGTTATGACGGATTCATTGGTAGTGGTACCGTCCCCGGGTGATGTTACGGACACCACCGGCGGGCTCTTGTCGATGGTAAAGCTTATCGTGGCGTCGCCGGTGTTCCCCGCAAGGTCCGTGGCCGTCACCGTCAGCTCATAAGCGCCTTCCGTAACTATGGTCGTCCCGCTCGCATAAGGCTGGCCGTTCAGGGTGATCGTCTCTGTATCAAGGTTGGCATCGTTTATGGTGATTACCGGCGTCAATTCCTGGTTCGTGATCTGACCGTCAGTCACCCCTGTTATGCTTATCACGGGGGCAATGGTATCAAGGACGACCGTTATCGACGCCATGCCTGTATTGCCCGCACCGTCTACGGCCGTTGCCGTTATCGTGTTCTGTCCCTCGACGAGCTCTATCGCTGCACCGAAGGTACCGTCACCGAGGGAAGCGGCAACATCGTTCACAGTTACCGCCGTCACCAGGCCGTCGGGGTCCGTGGCCGTGCCGGTAACCGTAAGCGTCCGGGTATTCAATACAGCGCCGTCCGATGGGGAGACGATCCGGACCTCGGGCGGCAGTGTATCAGGCAGTTGTACGACCGCCAACGTATCATCCTTCCGGTTGGCAACAAGGACGGTATTGGTGTTCGGGTTTACGTCCAACCCGTGGGGGCCCTTGCCCACGGGTATCGTGTCCGTGACGGTCCTGGTCGCAAGATCTATGATCGTTATGGTGTTGTCCTTCCTGTTCGTAACCACCGCCGTGCCGCTCAGAGGGTTCACGGCAACACCCGTAGGGCTTCTGCCTACCTGTACGGTGCCGACGACGGTGTTGCCCGAAAGGTCTATGACAGAGACCGTGTCGTCCTTCCTGTTCGTAACCACCGCCGTGCCGCTCAAAGGGTTCACGGCAACACCCGTAGGGCTTCTGCCTACCTGTATGGTGCCGACGACGGTGTTGCCCGAAAGGTCTATGACAGAGACGGTATCGTCCTTCCTGTTCGCAACCACCGCCGTGCCGCTCAGAGGATTCACGGCTATGCCATGTGGCTTTTTGCCGACCGTTATGGTGTCTGTCAGGATGCCGGCGCTGAGATCGATTATCGAGACGGTGTCGTCCTTCTTATTGGTTACGAGCGCCGTGTTTCTTGCGGGGTCTACGGCCACCCCAGCGGGGGACTTTCCTGTTCCTATGGTATTGACGAGTGTGTTGCTGTTCAGGTCTATGACAGAGACCGTATCGTCCTTCCCGCCGGTTACAACGGCGATGTTGGTCTCCCTGTTCAAGGCAACGGCCGTCGGTCTCTTGCCCACATGGACCGTGGCCACGGTCAGGTTCGAGGCAAGCTCCACGATCGTTACGTCGTTGCTCTTGTTGTTGGCGACTATGGCGATATCAGTGTCGGGGTTTATTGCTACACCGACGGGGTCCTTGCCGGCAGGGACGGTCGTCGTAAAGACGGCGGTATCCAGGTCGATTATGCTCACCAGGTCGTCTTTCTTGTTCGTTACAACGAGGATGTTGCCGCCGGGCTCTATTGCAACACCGTGGGGGTTCCTGCCGACCCGGACCGCTCCCAGCACCGCACGGGAGTCCAGGTCTATTACCGTTACGCTGTCCGCTTTCCTGCTTGCCACAAAGGCTCGTCGGCTATCGGAGCTTACGGCTACGGAGGCAGGCTCCTCCCCGACCTGAATGGTGGCGACCGGCGTGCCTTGGGCCAGGTCCACGAGGGTTACGGTGTCGTCCTTTTCATTCGTTACCACGGCGGTATTGGTGGCCAGGTCTATCGCCACCCCGGTGGGGTCACGTCCCACAGCCATTGTGGCCGTAAGCGTGTAGGTCTCAAGGTCTATGATCGATATGCTGTCCGTCTTGTGGTTGACGACAACGGCTTCCCTGGTATCGGGATTTATCGCTATACCGCGCGGGTCCCTGCCTACAGGGATGGTGTGCTTAACCGTAAGGTCGGTGAGGTCAAGGATCGTTACGGTGTCGTCCTTGCCGTTCGTTATCGCTGCGATGTTGGCTGCGGCGTCTATACCGACACCGTAAGGGTCCCTGCCCGAGGCCACGGTCGAAACAAGCGCGAGCGTATCGAGGTCGATTATGCTTACGTTGTCGCTCTTTCTGTTGGCAACAACGGCCCGTCTCGTCAGAGGGTTCACCGAAATCCCTTCCGGGTGCTCGCCCACGGAGACGGTGCCGATGACCGTACGGCCGGCGAGGTCTACGACCGTTACGGTGTTGTCCTTCTCATTGGCTACTACTGCCGTGCTGGCAGATCGGTCAACGGCGACACCAGAAGGCCCGTCGCCGGTGTGGAGGGTGGTTGCATGGACGGATGATGCGGACAGAAGGGAGCAGATGAATGCGAGGACGCAGAAAAGGGCGAATCTGATGAATGAATCCCGGGGCTTGATCTGCATCTTTGGTCGAGAGGTCCTTACAGAGTTGCTACCATACCATACGACTCATCAACTCCTTCCATACGTTGCAGAACAGGTGAGTCCAGCGGGAGGCGGAGCCTGTCGCATAACTACAACTACGACGCATCACAAAAGATTTCAACTGTACTTTCGGACAGGTATGTCCACTCACAATAACATGACGCGCAACACGCGCCAGGTGCTTCTTTCACATTTACAAGGCAGGGAATCCTTGCTGCGGAACCGTCTGCCCACCACACTTCTGTAACGCATCACCAGGAGAGTGTCCGCTCCGGTGCCGTATGACGGTGAGCCCCGGGAAACGACCTTGTACAATCCAGAAACCTCTGGTATACTTCTCTGCGTTCCCGCCGGAGCCTGCATTCCGCCATGGTGTACGGGGGATCATGATAACCATGGAGAAACAAGGGTTATGGAAAAGGACGAGATCATAAAGAGGCTCGGCGCCCTCCTCACGGAAAGACTCCACATCGATCCAAAAAGGAATCCGATACACATCGAGGTCGAAGGCGACGCCATCGTTATGGAGGGGATGGTCGAGAGGATAGCTTGCAAGAAGAGGGCCCTCCTTGCGGCCATGTCCATCGAAGGCACCTCAGGGGTCGTGGACAGGCTCAAGGTAAAGCCTGCGGCGAGGATGACGGACAAGGAGATATGCGATCACCTCTTCAAGGCCCTGAGTGAGGAGCCGACGCTCGACCCTTCCGGGGTCGAGATCGATGTCAATGACGGTGCCGTCGATTTGGAGGGCAAGGTCCCTTCGCTTAGCCACAAGCGCCTTTGCGGGGTGCTCGCGTGGTGGGTCCCCGGGAGCACGGACGTCATAAACAGCCTCGAGGTCGTCCCGCCCGAAGAGGACACGCCGGACGAGATAAGGGATGCCCTGAGGATAGTCCTGGAAAAGGACCGCCTCGTGGACGCAGGCTCCATAACCATAGAGGTGCGGGACTGGACCGTAACCCTGAGGGGTACGGTAAGGAGTATAGCGGAGAGGGATGCGGCAGAGGATGATGCATGGTACCTGTGGGGCGTGAACGAGGTCAGAAACGAGCTGGAGGTGAGCCCCTCCGGCTGAGTCTAAGGAAACCCCGATCAATTGGTCATTGCGAAGCGACGAAGCAATCTCCAAGTAGTTGACTTTACGAAAAAAGAGATTGGAGAAGATATAAAAAACTTCTCCCCGGCAAGGTTGCTTTGCTCGTCCGTCACATCCGGTGCTTCGCTGCGACCGCGATAAGGGGACGGGCAATAAACCGGGGCTCCCCTAACCAACGGGCAACGGATGCCGGGGTATCCGCAACAACTCCTCGCGCCTGTAAAGACGCAGCAGGACCCAGCACGGGAAAGCCGCCGCTTCACTGCCCGACAAGGTCCGCCGGATTCTGCGGGCAGCTCCGGCCCTTACTCGACGATCCTTATCTTCACCTCAACCCTCTCGTAAGGTATGTCCCTCGTATCCCTGGGCAGGGACACGATCCTGTCCACCACATCCATCCCCCTTACCACCTGGCCGAATACCGTGTACTTCCCGTCGAGTGAAGGGGCGTCCTTCACAACGATGAAGAACTGGGAGCCGGCGCTGTCGGGGTCGCTGCTCCTTGCCATGGAGAGGATTCCCCTTTTATGGGAGATGTCGTTGAACTCCGCATCGATCGTGTACCCCGGCCCGCCCATACCATAGGTGGTGGTATCGGTCCCCTTCGTGTTGGGATCGCCTCCCTGGATCACGAAACCGGGTATGACCCTGTGAAATATGGTCCCGTCATAAAACCCCTTCTTTGACAACTCTATGAAGTTCCTGACATGATTGGGTGCCGCTTCCGGAAAGAACCTGAGCTCTATCTCGCCGTACTTGGTCTCGACGACCGCCCTCACCTTCTCCAACTTCTTGATCTCCCTTCTCGTCTTGTAGTCGTACTGCCGCCCGTGGCTCAACGCCGGGACCATCATCAAGAGAACAAGGATCAAAAAAACCTTCCTGAATACCTTCATGCCCCGTCTGCTCCTTTCGCGAGTGGTAATGTTGTTTTAACCGCTTTGGAGACAGGAAATCAACCACTTTTTACTTACCCCCGTCCTCCCGGTCAGCGAGCCACTTCTTCACGTATCTTACGGCATCCTTTCTGTTACGCACGGCCCCGTCTTCTATGCCCTGCGCTATCTTCCTCATTATCTCGCCGACCATGACACCCTGGGGCACCCCGAAGGTCTCCATGATCTCATGGCCGCCCATGAGCGGCTTCGGGGGCTTTCTCGTATACACATCGAAGTAGAACTCCAGCATCTGTCCGACACGCTCCCTGAGCCCCGGGTCCTCGCCGCCCCTGGTCGCCCTTGCATCAGCGAGCCCCAGGCACAGAAGATCAAGCCCCGTATCTCCTCCCACGGCGTTGAAGAAGTGGCTCTTCGCCCTGCGGGAGGGATCATCAATGGAGGCGAGGGTGAACACCCTGTGGTGGTTCCTTACGATCGTCGCCACGAGCCTTATCACCTTGCGGCCGAACCTGAGCCTCCTCAATATCACCTTTACGAGCTCCTCCCCCTTGACATCGTGCCCCATGAAGCTCACCGCACCCTCCGCGGTCTTCATCGTAGCGGGTTTGCCGATGTCATGCAGGAAGGCCGCGAGCTTGAAAACGGCATACCTTTTCACACCGGCCACATCGGATTCGAGGTGGTCCCCGAGCAGGGGATACTCGGACACAATGGGGTCAGTGAGGATCCTTTCCGCCTCGCCGAGCGTCTTAAGAGAGTGCAAAAGGAGATCATAGCCCTGTACATCCCGCCAGCCCCTGATCTCAGGCAGTACATATCCGACCATCCCGAGCTCGTAAAGGCTCTCGACGGCCCGGGCGGACCCTGCGCAGGAGAAGATCAAAAGGAGCTCATCCCTTACCCTCTCCCTTGCGGCCACGGCGATAAGATGAGCCTTATCCCTGACGAGGTCCGACGTGGCCTCCTCCATGGAGAGCCTGCACTGCTGCGAAAGCCTCACGGCCCTCAACAGCCTGAGCGGGTCGTCATCAAAGGCCCCCTGCGCCACCACCCTAAGCACCCTTCTGCGCGCATCGTCGAGGCCGCCGCAGGGATCGATCACCCTGACCCTTTCACCGTGCAGTATGTCCGCGGCAGGTACCGCGAGCGCGTTGACCGTAAAATCCCTCTTTTCGAGGTCCCTGACGATATCTCCCTCCTTGACCGGGGATACGTCGATTGTGTGCTTCACGCCGTCCTTGACCACTACCCTGTAGGTCAGGCTCTCTTCGTCCATCAGGAAGAAGCTTCCACCGAGCCTTCCGGCCAGCCCTTCGGCGAAACCTTTCACATCCCCGCCCACGCAGAGGTCACGGTCTCTTCCCGGCCTGCCTTCGAGCACAATGTTTCTCAGCATCCCGCCGACCATATAGGCATCTATACCCCTTTCAACGGCCAGTGCGCATATCTCCCTCGTGACGGGGTCTTTTTTAAGTACATCCACCGCCCCTGCGTCCTTGAAAAAAGAAAGGGCCGACACCCGCCGGCCCGCCTTACCACCGCTGTCCTTGACCTCTTTCATAACAGCTCCACCTCTATCAGGTCGTCGTCCCGCGGTATGGGAGACCTTTCCTCCGTGAGCTCCCTTATCTTCTCGGAGACCCCCCTGTATCCGCTGTCGAGTTCCTCGACGGCCCTGAACATCTCCAGCGCCTCGCGATCCTTGCCGGCCGCCTCGTACGCAAGCCCCAGCTCGTACATGATGCCCTTTCTCTCCTCCCGGCTCCTTCCCTTTATCCTGAGCGCCTTGAGGTAATGGTTTATGGCGTCATCCACTGCGCCCACGGCCATGGAGCAAAGCCCGAGCCTTGTTTGCGCCTCGAAGCCGTAGACAGGATCGTTGGCAGAGAGCTTGAACTCCCTCAGGGCATCCTCGTAGAGCTCCATCTCCATGTACGCTATGCCGAGGTTGTAGTGGGTCTCCATATCCTCCCGGCTCAGCTGCTCCCCCATACCGGCCTTGAATTCCTCGACCGACTCCCCCTCCTCGCCCTCGGTCCATGAGCCAACAAGCCTGTCGATGGCCTCCTCGAGCCCCAGTTCCTGGGTGAGGTCCACATAATCCTCATCGCCTGCGCTTTCCTCACCACCCTGCTTCTCCTCCAAAGAAATTGTCCCTACACGCTTCTCCTCTTCGCTATCCTCCTCAGCCCCGGCCTCGGCCCGCTGCCCCGGTACCGGCGGCTCAGGAAGGACCTCAACAGGCTCTATAATATCGATCTCTTCTATCTCCCCCTCCTCCTCTTCATCAAAGGGAACCTCGAAGAGCTCTTCTTCCTCTTCCTCGCCGGAGACCAGATCTTCCGGTACGGCCCGGGCCATGGCCTCCTCCCGGTCTTCCATACCTGCGGCCGGACCCTCTTCCTGTAGAGGCGGCGCCCCTTCCGGTGATTCGAGGTCTGCTTTCACCGCCTCTTCGGCCCACTCCTCCAGCGATTCATCCTCCCCCGGCTCCTCGAACTCCGGGAAGTCTATTACAGGCTCCTCATCCAATCCCTCCGGCCCGATGCCCTCCAAACGCTCCTCTTCGCCCCCCGGTCCCCGGCCGGCGGGCTCCTCGGTCCGTTCCTGCCGAGGGGCCTCCTCAGTGCGCGGCTCTTCCTCCGCAGGCCCTTCTTCCTCTTCCCCTCCGGCGGCCGATCCCTGCTCAGGGGCTTCCGTGCCCTTTGCGTCCCTGAGCCTTTCAAGCACGGCCCTGGCCTTTTCATCACCCGGTGCGACCTCGAGTATGGACTCGCACAATCCAGCGGCCCTTGCCAGGTCCCCGTTCGCCGTGTATATGTCAAGCAACTCCCTGGCACAACTCAGGTACTGCGCATCGTCACCCTTTGTTCTGTTCAGTTCGACAAGCCCCTCGAGCACGGATGACTCCCCGGGGTAGGCATCGTAAAGGTCGCGCAGTATCTTTTCGGCCTTGTCGAGTTTTCCCTGGGCCATGAGCTTCCTGAATATCCAGAGGTACTCGGTGAGCGCATCGTCTTCATAGCCCAACTTCTTCTGCATGTCGGCAAGCTTTAGCCTGAGCCCGACGTTCTCGGGATCGATCTCCACCATCTTCTTGAGGAGTTCGAAGGCCTCGGATGTCCTTCCTTTCTTCTCGAATACGTTTATTATGTAGCTGTACTCGGATATGGCGTCGGCGACGAGCCTCTGCCTGGTGTAAAGGTCCGCAAGCTTGTTGCGTACATCCAGGTTCGCCTCGTCGAGCTTCAGTATCTGCTTGTACACGGCGATGGCCTTCAGGTAGAATCCCTTCTGGGCGTTTATCTTGGCAACACTGCTGTACTCCTTTATGGCGTCCTCTTTCCTGCCGGTCTTTACATACAGCTCGCCCAGCCTCAGACGTATGGATGTATCCGACGGATCCAGATACACCACCGTCTTGTACTCCTCTATGGCCCTTTCGTAGTATCCCTTCTGGATATACTTCTGCGCCCTGCTTATGAGTTTTTCCTTCTTTGCCATATCTCAGGTACAGGTCAACCGGAGTTCATCCTCGATCCTTCCACATTCCCCGTCCATGTTCCATGCTGCACTTGCATACCGCTTCTCTGCAATCGCCTCTTCGAGATATCTTTCGGCGTCGGTAAGCCCCTCCTCCTTGAAGTCGGCGCCGAGGGCCTCCTCCATTCTTCTTGCTATAGCCGCCCTCAGGCGGGACGTCCCGGCTTCGGAGAACTCCCCCACGCACGCCATCCTTCCTGCGGCATCGTCTCCGAAGATACGCCCCACAAGGTCCCTGTCGATCCCGAATAGTATCGAGCCGTGCTGCAGGAACGCCCCCCTGAAGCGCCTCTGGGAGCTTCCGACGAGCTTTCTTCCCCCTGCAAGGATCTCATGGCGTGCGGGCAGGTGAAAGCACGACGGGTTGTGCCTCGATCTTCCGGCATCCCCCGGGACAGAGAAGACCGCGGGGACCCCGATCTCCTCGAGCGCCTTCAGGATGCAACTGCTCAGTGTGCGGTATGCACCGTGAATTCCGGCGGAGAAGAGGGGATGGGTGCGGCCACATACCACGGAGTAGGTCAATTCCATGTGGTGAAGGACCGCCCTGCCGCCGGTTATTCGCCTCACAACCGGCACCCCTGCCCCCTTGAACGGGTAGGTGCTCTGAAGCCGGCCGATGGAGAGCGTCGGCTCATCCCATTCGTAGAGGCGCAGAGTGGGCGGGGTGAGACCGCGGTCCGACGCCCTGAGCAGGGCCTCGTCCCTGGCCATGTTTACAACGCCGCCGCACGGCGGATCAAGGATAAGCCTCCAGCTCTCTTTTCCGGGCATCTTGCCTTGCCGGCCTCCTGCAAAAACATGTAGTGACACGCACGGGATGCCACCGGATACGGATATGTCAAGAAAACCTCGACAGGAAGTCTATGTTTATATTACCCGCTATGAAGTCGTGATCCTTCATCACCTCGATGTGAAGCGGGATGTTCGTCTTGATGCCGCCTATTCTGAACTCCTCGAGCGCCCTCGTCATCCTCTTTATGGCATCGCCGCGGGTTTCGGCGTGGACCACGAGCTTTGCGATGAGGGAATCGTAGTGCGCCGGAACGGTGTACCCGCAATATATGGCCGTATCCACCCTGACGCCCGGCCCGCCCGGCACATAGAGCTCTGTAATCCTGCCCGGTGAAGGGGCGAAGGTCTTGGGATCCTCGGCGTTTATCCTGCACTCGATGCTGTGCCCCTTCATTCGCACATCCGACTGTTTCAGCGAAAGCCTGCGGCCTGCGGCTATCTTGATCTGCTCCTTCACAAGGTCGATGCCTGTGACCATCTCGGTTATCGGGTGCTCCACCTGGATCCTCGTGTTCATCTCCATGAAGTAGAAGTTCTTGTCCTTGTCGACGAGGAACTCCACGGTGCCGACGCTCGTATACCCTATGGCCTTAACCAGCCTTACCGCGGCCTCGCCCATCTTCTTTCTGAGCTCTTCGTCGACGACCGGGGAAGGGGACTCCTCGATTATCTTCTGGTGGCGCCTCTGGATGGAACACTCCCTTTCACCCAGGTGTATCACATTGCCGTGCTCATCGGCCACGACCTGTATCTCCACATGCCTGGGCCTCTCGCAGTACCTTTCGATGAAGACCTCGGCGTCGCCGAAGGCCCCGAGGGCCTCCCTCCTTGCCATGTGGAAGGCGCTGCCCAAGGATGCCTGCGTATGCACGAGCTTCATGCCCTTGCCGCCGCCGCCGCTCGCTGCTTTTATGATAAGGGGGAACCCTATCTCCCTGGAGACCTCTATGGCCTCCTTCTCGTCCTTGAGCGGCCGCTCGCTCCATGGCAGCACCGGCACGCCGGCCTTCTCCGCCTCCTTCTTCGCCAGGATCTTATTCCCCATGAGACGGATGACATGCGACGACGGCCCTATGAACTTTATCCCCGAATTCTCGCAGACCTCGGCAAAGGCGGCGCTTTCGGCCAGAAATCCGTAACCCGGATGCACGGCGTCCGCGTCAACGACCTCAACGGCGCTTATCAGGGAGGATATGTTCAGGTAACTCTCCGAGCTCTTCGCCGGCCCTATGCATATCGCACCGTCGGCGAACTTCACATGCAGCGACTCCCTGTCCACCTCCGAGAAGACGGCCACGGTCCTCTCGTCAAGCTCGCTGCAGGCCCTTATAATCCTTACGGCTATCTCTCCCCTGTTGGCGACAAGAATCTTGTTGAACATGAAAAACCTTTCCTCACTGAAAAAACTGTAGCAACAAGGACCCGAAAAAAAAACAAACCCCGGACCGGACCTGCGATCCGTCATCCCGAGAAGCTGCTCCTTTAACTTCATCGCAAGGCTTCCTCAGGAGCCTGAACCGGGACAAACGAAGGGGCAAACTCCTTAGTCAGCGCATGAACCCGACTCGCAACCTTCCACCACTGGCTTCAAGGAAGAGGTATTGCTTCACCGAGCACGCAACGACGGATCAGTAAGCCTTCCAGATCCTCCTTTGAAGCTGCCAATGGTTTCACATCAGGGCAGGTCGTACTATTCCACCTCTACGTTGAACAGCGGTTCACCGTACTCAACGGGTTGGCCGTTCTCAACCAGCACCGCAACGACCTTGCCGGTAAACTCCGACTCAACCTCGTTCATTATCTTCATCGCCTCGATTATGCAGACAACCTGGCCGGACTTTACCTTGCTACCGAGTTCCACGAAAGGCGGGGCATCCGGTGAAGGGGCCCTGTAGAACGTGCCGACCATCGGTGAGGTTATGGTCTTGATATTGGACTTCTCCTCTTTAGCCTCTTCCCTTTCCTTCTTCTCCTCGACCGGTGCCGCAGGTGTAACGATCCTCACGGCCTCTTCAGACACCGCTTCGGCCCTCTTGACCCTGACCCTGCCACGCGAATCTTCGACCTCCAACTCGACGATATCGGTGGACTTGAGGAATCTGTACAGTGCCTTTATGTCCTTCAGGTCCATGTCTCCTCCTATCTGAGAATGCGTAGTTCTTTGCTCCCGCCTGTCAACACGTCGCAGCCGTCCTTTTCAACCAGCACCATATCCTCGATACGGACGCCCCCCCAGCCCGGGATGTATATGCCGGGCTCTACCGTAACAATCATCCCTTCTTCGAGCACATCGTTGCTCTTCGGGTTCACAAACGGTCTCTCGTGCACCTGCAGGCCCACCCCGTGACCCGTGCCGTGGCCGAAGCATCTTCCGTACCCAGCCTTCCTGATATAGCCGCGGGCCGTCCTGTCGACATCCCTGGCCCTGACCCCGGCCCTTATCGCATCAATGGCCCTGTCGTGCGCGTCCTTCACGATCGAGTATACTTCCCTTTGCCTCTTCGTGGCCTTGCCTACGGCGTAGGTGCGTGTCTCATCGGACTTGTAGCCGTCCACCGAAACCCCCATGTCGACGATGACAAGGTCACCTTTCCTGATGCATCTTCCCGACGCCTTTCCATGCGGCAAGGCGCTCCTCTCGCCTGATGCCACGATGGTGTCGAAAGACAGAGCCTCTGCACCGGCCTTTTTAACGACGGACTCTATGGTCAGGGCCACATCCAGCTCGCTGCGGCCGGCCACTCCCCTTCTCTCAACGGCCTTGAAGCCCTTTGTGGCGACCTCTACGGCCCTGCGTATAAGCCCCACCTCCTCCGTATCCTTTACGCACCTGCATCCTTCAACCACCCCGGAGATGGACTTCAGCCGGACACCGGACAGCGACTTCTTAAGCAACCTGTAGGTATCGTAGCTTACCGAACCGCCCTCGAAGCCGAGCCTTTTCAGGCCGAGCCTTCCCACTATCCCGGCCACCTGCTCAAAGGAGTTCTCACGGATCCTCACCTTGAGCCCCTTAAGCTCGGCAGAGGCCTGGAGCCTGTACCTCGAATCCGTAAAAAAATAATCACCCCGCTTCGTAAGGAGCAGTCTGGCGCTGCTCCCGGTGAAGCCGGTGAGATACCTCAGGTTGGCAAGGTCGGTAACCAGCAGGCCGTCGACTCCGCGCGGTACCAGGGATGCCTTGAGGTCACGGATCCTTGCGTTAAAATCTCCCATACGAGCAAACCCGGCGAACCTCACCTCTTGAGTTCCCTGCAGACGTCGTTGGCCGCCATCTTCAGTACATACCTTGCCTTGCCGAGTATGGCGTCGCCGTCAACGACCAGGGCCAGAAAATAGTCCGGGGGCACGGGCCTCAGAAGCACCGTGTTCCCGTCCAGACCTATCACAACCTCCTCGACGTCACCGAGCTCCAAGGTTCTGGACACCTTTTCGATCTCCCCCAATATCCTGACATACTCCACCCCTATGGTCTCGATATCACAATCAAGCCCTGACCTTACGTAGTTACGTACGGCGATGCCGTCGGTCCCCATCATGGTTGCCGCATAACCACCCGGTATACCTTCGACCATGTCTTTGAGAATATCGAGAAAGTCCATCCCGCCCTGCACCAAAAGATCTTCTGTCAGCCTCTCCTCTTATGAACCGATGCCCTTCTGCGCCCGGCCAGATCCTTCAGTCCGGCTATCTTCTCCTTGAGCGCGGCGTCCGAGGGGTCAGAGTCCGAGAGTATCTTGTAGATCATGAGGGCATCCTCCATGTGTCCCTGCTCTTCGAGCAGTTCGGCCATGGTACGTGTAAAAAACATATCGTCTCTCGGATCAAGCCGCTGTTTGCCCATGTTCCTCTTCCGGGTTGATATGATCAGGCCAATTTAAAACTATTAAAGAATCGCCAGTAAGTCAAGGGGAATCTAACAGAAGCCTACCCGCCTGAGCAGGCAGATAACAGGGCAAAGGATGCCTTTATCCTTTCCTCCTCGACCTCCCTCACGACCACACTGCCTATCTCCTCCACCAGGACGAAACGGATCGCACCGGCCCTGACCTTCTTGTCCAGCCGCATCGTCTCTACAAGGTCCTGCCCGTCGATCCCCGGCGCCTCGACCGGAAGGCCCATATCCACGAGAAGATCCCTTATCCTGAGCATCGTCCGCTCCGGTGTAAGCCCCAGTGAGACAGAAAGGGCGGCCGCCATGACCATTCCCACCGAGACCGCTTCACCGTGTTTGAACCTCGTGTAACCGGTCAGGGCCTCGATCGCGTGTCCGAAGGTGTGTCCGAAGTTTAATATACACCTCAGGCCGCTCTCCCTCTCATCCCTGCTTACGACCTCCGCCTTTATACTGCATGAACGCTCTATTGCGGTTACGATCTCATCACCACCCCGCCCGGCAAGCGCCTTTGAGTTCTCCTCCAAGAAGCTGAAAAAGGCCTCATCCCATATGACCCCGTACTTTATGACCTCCGCCAGCCCGGCCTTGAGCTCCCTCTCTTCGAGTGTTTCGAGCACGTCAGGGTCTATGAAGACCGCGCGCGGCTGGTAGAACGCTCCTATGAGGTTCTTGCCCAATGGATGGTTGACTCCGGTCTTGCCGCCCACGGAGCTGTCGACCTGTGCAAGGAGTGTTGTGGGAACCTGTATGAACGGCACACCCCTCAAGAAGGTCGCTGCCACGAAACCGGCCATGTCCCCGACCACGCCCCCACCGAGGGCCACGATCGCAGAGCCCCTCTCCATCCTCTCCTCTATCAGCCGGTCGTACACCTTGGACACCTCCGCGAGTGTCTTGTACTCCTCACCGTCCGGCACCTCGATAACGACAGGTTGAAGGCCCCCGGCCTTCAACGACTCCAGGACCCTGCCTGAGTAAAGTGCGCCCACGGTAGGGTTGGTGATGAGCGTGCACCTGCCGCTGAAACCCATGTCACGCATGGCCCCGCCGATCCTGTCAAGAAGCCCCCTGTCGACGACTATATCGTAGGAACGGTCTTCCCGCGCCCCCTCACCCAACTCAACCTTTATAGTGCGCATAAAAACAGGCCTCCTTCATCAGGCTTCCTCCCGCATCGACAGGAATCTCCTTATGTCTTCGGTCACCTCCGCGATGCTCTTTTCGGTGGTATCCAGCACCAGGTCCGCGTCCATGTAGGCATGGTGCCTCTCTTTCAGCAGCCTCTCTATGTAGTCCCTGCGGTCCTCGACTTCAAGGAGCGGCCTTTCATCCCCCTCATCCACCCTGTCAAGTATGGCCTCCACCGAGGCGGTGAGGCAGACGACAACCCCCCATGACCTGAGTAACTCCCTGTTCCGATAGTCCACCACGGCACCGCCGCCTGTGGCGAGAACAACCCCGTCCATGGTCTCTGTAACCGCTTTCAGGACCTTTCTTTCCATCTCAC
Source organism: Deltaproteobacteria bacterium (assembly GCA_015492495.1). GTDB lineage: Bacteria > Desulfobacterota > GWC2-55-46 > GWC2-55-46 > DRQE01 > S146-62. The sequence goes on from WGEY01000103.1 coordinate 21,721, forward strand.
GGAAGCGGGCCTCGCCGAAGCGGCCGAATATCTCCTTTATGCTCATTCCGGCATCCTTTTCGATGAGGTCGTCGGCGTCAACGAACCTCAGGCCTAGCTCGCGGGCAAGCCTTTTGCCGACCGAGGATTTGCCGGTCCCCATGAATCCGGTAAGAACAATATTCATAATACACAAGATTTGATAAAAGGGGGAACAATAAGCGGTCTGCGGCTAAAAGGTCTTGAGCTGCCTGAGGTAGCCCTTGTAGTTTCTCTTTATCTCACGGACCGAGTCGCCTCCGAACTTTTCAAGGAACGCCCTTGCCATCTCAAAGGCGACCACGGCCTCTGCGACCACGCTGGCCGCAGGGACAGCGCATACGTCGCTTCTTTCGACACTCGCCTCGAAGCCTTCCTTTGTCACGATGTCCACTGACCTCAAGGGCTTGTAAAGCGTTGGAATGGGCTTCATCGCGGCCCTTACGACCACGTGCTCGCCGTTGCTCATTCCGCCCTCTATGCCTCCTGCGTTGTTCGTCCTTCTGTAGAACCTTCTGCCGAGCGGCCAGTAGGGGCCTTCTCTACGGGTGTCGGCGGCTTCGCCGTAGAAGATCTCATCGTGTACCTTGGATCCGGGGAGGGAACCGACCATGAAGCCGGCGCCTATCTCAACGGCCTTGATGGCCTGGATACTCATGACCGACATGGCCAGCCTGGCATCGAGCTTTCTGTCCCACTGCACGTGGCTGCCGAGCCCAGGCGGCACCCCGGTCACCACGACCTCGAAGACACCGCCGATGCTGTCACCGGCCTTGGCCAGCCTGTCTATCCTCCTTTTGATCCTCCCTGTCACAGCGGCGTCGGGACACCTCACCTCCGACTCCTCGGCCAGGCCGAAGAGCACCTCGGGATCGGCCACTTCATCCCTGTTGAACCTTACCCCCCCTATCTCCACGACCCAGCTAAATACCCTTATCCCGAACTCATCAAGCAGCCTCTTTGCCAGCGCCCCTGCAGCGACCCTCGCCGCGGTCTCCCTGGCGCTCGAGCGCTCAAGGATGTTGCGCATGTCCCGGCACGAGTACTTCAGTGCGCCCGGCAGGTCCGCGTGTCCCGGCCTGGGACGCGTCACCCGTCCAGCGCTCCCGGCCCTACCGCCCTCAACCGCCATGACACCTTTCCAGTTTTCCCAGTCGCGGTTACGTATGACAAGGGATACCGGGGAGCCGAGGGTTGAGCCGTGCCTTACCCCTGAAGTTATGTCGACCTTGTCCCTTTCGATGGACTGCCTGCCGCCGCGGCCGTAGCCTCCCTGCCTCCTTGCAAGGTCCCTGTCTATATCGTCAGCACCGACGCCGAGCCCCGAAGGCATGCCCTCGACGATGGTCACCAGACTTTTACCGTGTGACTCCCCTGAGGTGAGATATCGCAACATGTGTATGGTTACCTCTCTACTCCAACAATGCTATGAAAAATCAATTTCTTGATGTCATCGAGGCTTGCCCCGGTAAGCCTGAGCCCTGAGCAAAGCGAAGCGGGAAGCTACGGGGTAGCGACAAGGCGTCTCCGACTGTTTGACTCCACGAAAATGCGCAGTGAGTGCGCGCCACCCTCAACTTACTGCGGGTAAGCAGGTAAATATAGAAGAGAACGCTGATTTATTGAAGCTCCCTCGACAGGGAATGCGCCCGCGATACCCGTGCATTGAGCAGTCATTGCAAGCGAAGCGACGCAATCCCTCTGCTTGCAAATAGCGGGGTGAAGATCGCTTCGCCGCTTACACTCCTCGCTATGACAATTCCTGAAACTTCCCGAAGTGTCTCCCTACTATTTAATCAGATGCTCCTGAAAAACAACCTTGCCGGCACAGGCCCAGACAAGGGAGAACCCTCATCCCGTATTCTTACCCTGTATTATAGTCGGGGTGATGAATATGAGCAACTCTTTTTGCGAATCAGAGACGGATTTGTTCTTGAAGAGCCACCCCAGCACAGGAACGTCCTTTAGAAAGGGGATCCCGCCGGAGCTGTTCTTTGTATCAGATATGATTATACCGCCCATGACCGTAGTCTCACCGTCCTTGACTATGACCTCGGTGGATGCCTCTTTCGTATATATGCTCGGCGCCGTGGCCCCTGTGGGCACGGTACCCACGGAATTTCTCGTGGCCTTTATCTTCATGAGGACGCTGCCGTCCGGGGTGATATGTGGTGTCACCTCGAGGCTCAGCGATGCATTTACAAAGGTGGTCTGGGTGCCCGATGCCGAGGTCGTCTGATACGGGATGGATTCGCCCTGCTCTATCTTTGCCGCCTTGTTGTCCATGGTGACGATCCTCGGCCTGGATATGGTCTTAACAAGCCCCTCCTGCTCTCCGGCGCTTATGCGCAGGTCGAGGAGCATGGGGTTTGCACCGGTCTTGCCGAGTATGAAACCGAGTGCGCCGAGCGTGCCGGCGTTGCCGGTCGCAGGAAGGTTGACGGCGTAGTTCGTGACACCGACATCCGCAAGAAAGCTCTTCTTCTCCACGGGATAGGTCCCGCCCCCCTCGAGTGTACCGCTCTGCTGGTTCGGCTGGGGTGCCCACTGGCCGTACTCCTCCCTTACGCTTCCGAAGGTAGACGTGTGGACCTTGTTTCCTTTGGTCCTGTAGTCAATCCCCCACTGTATGCCCAGGTCCCTTGCAAAGGTGGACTCTGCCTCCACTATCCTCGCCTCTATTAGCACCTGCGGGATCGGAATGTCCACCTTCTCTATGTAGGCCTTTGCCTCCTCGATGGCCGAGCTTATATCCTTTATGATCAAGGTATTCGTGGGCTCGTGCACCGTGACCGTGCCCCTGTTGGTCAGAACATTCTGGATCTGCTCGGCGAGCGTTGCGGCCTTGTCGTAGTTTATCCTTATGTACTCGGTACGGAGCTCTTCGAGCTTTTCTGCCGCCTTCTTGGCCGCGAGGGCTGCCTCCCTCTCTTCCCTTATCCTCTGCACCGGGGCGACCCTCACCACATTACCTTCCTGTATCTTGTCGAGCCCCTTTGTCTTGAGTATCAAGTCAAAGGCCTGGTCCCACGGCACGTCCTTGAGCCTCAGGGTTATCGTACCAGTAACCTCCTCGGAGGCGATTATGTTGAGGTCACTGACCTCTGCCAGGAGCTTCAAGACATCGGTTATCTGCGCATCAACCATGTCGATGCTTATCCTGCGTCCCGTATACTTCCTTTCGGGCAGGGCATCCTGCCCGGCCGGGGCCTCCTCTTCATCGACCCAAGCAGGTTCGACCTCAGATTTCCCTACATCCTCGACGGCAGCAACTTCCTCGGCCTCATCAACAGCAGGCGGGAAGTCTATATTTATGGTGTTGCCCTCCTCGGTCACCTCGTAAGGCACACTGTCCCGGAGCCTCACGATCACCCTTACATCACCGACCGGCTCGGTGTACGCCTGGTAGGAGCTTATGGTTACGACCGGCGTGTCCAACTCGGACGCATCAAGGGTCCTTTGAAGCTCATCCGGTATGAGTGAGCCTATAAGGTCCAGTGTCAGGACCTTACCGTCGCGGGACTCCTTCAGCCTGTACTTCGGCTTCGCCGAACTTGCAATGGAAAGCCTCGCCTTATCGGCCAGCCTCTTGAAGCTTATGTCCTCAATATCTATGTACTTCTTCTCTTCGACAGCCGGCCCTTCGACCCGAGGCCCCTCGGCCACCGCATCCGAAGGCCCCTCACCGGCCTCCTCTACCGATGCCCCGGAAACAACCGTCGCTGATACGAACTTTTCGGCCCTGGCCTCTTCGCCTGCGGACACCTCGGAGATGCCGGCATCCGTAACATCACCCGGCTCATTCCCAGCCACAACCTCCTCGGCCGTCACCTCTGAAACAACCATCGCGGATGCAAGTTCTTCGGCCAGAGCCTCTTCGCCCGCAGGCTCACCGCTGGCGCCAGCCTCCGTAACACCACCGGCCTCGCCCTCAGCCACGACCACCTCGGCCACCGCCTCGGAAGGCTCCTCCACAACCTCCTCGGCCTCAGCCTCCTCTGCCGGTACCGCGGAAACACTCTCAGCCGGTGCAAGCTCTTCAGCCAGAGCCTCCTCATCCGCAGGCTCACCGCTGGCGCCGGCCTCCGTAACACCACCGGCCTCGCCCTCAAACACCGGCTCTCCTACCTCCACCTCGGAAGGCCCCTCCACAACCTCCTCACCCTCTTCACCGACTGCGGCGACGGCCGATTCGATCGGACTGAACCTGACCACAAGGGAAGCACCTTCCCTGGTTACCGAATAGTACGGGACCGTCTGGAGGGATGAGTCGAATACGAACCTTGTCTTGTCCGGATGTGCCCCCATCCTTACCCTCTTTACAGCAGGCACATCCGCGTCCATTGACTTCTCGTGCACAAGCGTGCCCACATTCAACACATCCAGAACAACCCTGGGAGGATCGCCGAGGCCGAATGCGTTGTAATCACCTATCAAGCCGTCTGCGGTAATACGCACAACCGACACATCTCCTTCGCCGGAGATCTCTACATCAATGATATTGGCGGCCTCGGACAACACCTCCCCTGCATCCGGGCCGACCGCTTCATCCTCACCAACGGCTTCGTTGCCGTCGGCCGCAGCGGACCGGACCGATGTTTCCGCCGCTTCTTCAGCCTCAACACCGTCGTCCTTACCTTCCGCGCCGGAGACGAGGTCCTGCTTTCGGAATTCGACCAGTATGCTGTCCTCGCCCGCCTTTATATCGGCCACCACCCCCTGCTTGAGGCCTATCTCTATCCTGCCAATCCTCTCTTCACCCTCGCCGTAGGATGTGAGCACGATCCTCGTGATGAAGTCGTTATCAACCTCAATGGGGCTCTCCACATTCTCCACACTCACGGCCGGAAGGTCGAGTATGACCCTCGGGGGGTCGGAAAGCCTGAACGCCGTATACCTTATCGCCCCATCCGCCTCTATCAGGACCGCATCCCCCTTCCTCAGAATACTCACAAGCTCTATGGAGCTGCCTTCAGTCCGGGGCACTTCAACGGAAGGCATCGGTTGCTCGGATGGAACCGCCGTTTTCCTTGCAGCGCACCCGGCCGTAAGCACCAAAGCAGCCGCAAGCAGGCATATGAGACTGCGGAACGGGCGATTCGCTTTTATGATGTCCATAACGACCTCCATAAATAATACATAAGCTCCTTTAATTGATCAGATGCGAACAGGCGCCGCAGAACCCCTCCGGTTCAACCCGCCCCCTTCGTCGGCAGGCTCAACTCTATCCTGGGCCTGGACATCACCCTGCCGCTGATGTCCCGGACGACCTCTTCCACAATTATGCTCTTCTCGGAGAATTCCACGATCCTGCCTTCCCTTGTCCCTATGAGGTCACCCTTTTTTACGGTATATCTCTTCCCATCCGGCGCCAGCACCAGAGCCCTCGGCTCGTCTATGCCGCTTACTACGGCCAGCAGCTTGAAGACCCTTATGTCGCAGCACTCAAGCGGGGTCTTGATCCTTTCCGCCTCCTGTGCCTGCTCCGCAAGATAGCTCCGGAACGGGTTGCGTCTCGGTGCCGAAAGATACGTAGACACGGACCGCGAAAGCTCCTTTGCGGTCTCAACCTTTTTGACCGCGGGCCTGGCGGGCCTCTTGAGACGCACGGTGCTTTCCTCTTCCTCGCCGCCGCAGGAATTCAAGAGGACAAGGGAGAAGACAATAAGCACACAATATATGAGCCGGCGCCTAAGCATCTTACCTTACCGTATCCTTCTCCTTATCCGGTATGAACCTGAAGGTTGTCACCACGAAACTCGCCCTCAGCCTCGGGGCAAGGCTCATGAAACCGTCCGGAGCCGCGTGGTTAACGTTTATTCCGTCTATATTCACTATCCTTGGGAACTTGCTCACCTTCTCACAGAAGTTAAAAAGGCTCTCGTACGTCCCCTCCACCTCCATATCGATCGGCACCTCTGCATAAAAACCCTTTACCACCTCGGGCCGCGGCCTGAAAAGAAGTATCTTGAGGCCCGAGCCCTTCCCTGCGTCACTGATACTTTCGATGAGGTCTGGTATCTCCCTTTCGTTGGGCAACTGGGCAAGCGCGCTCTTCAGCTTCTTCTCCAGCTCCTCCTTTTCCTTGAGGAAGCGTGGTATATCCCTGGCTATGAGCCTGCTCTCCTCGAGCCGTACCGTGAGCTCATCCAGCTTGCCCCTCAGCTCCTTGACGTCATCCTGCACGGGGCTTATGAGGAACTGGTACATGAGCCCAGCTATGACCACATTGATCCCCACGAGGATGAGAACCTTCTTTATTAATGAAAGCTTCAGTATGGCGTCAAGCCTTATCCGGCTCTTGATATCCACGGCCATATACCTACTCTCTTTCGAGCCTTATGGTGAACTCCACGAGCTCTCTTCCGCCGACGGTGACCTTGGACCTCTGGGCCACCACGAGCTCCACATCCCCAAGCTCTCTGTACCGTTCGAGCCCCCTCATGAAGTCGGCCACGACCTCGTCCGAGCCGGCGAGCCCCTGGAGGTTTATCACCTTTCCCTGGTCAAGCAGCGAACTGAGCCAAGCCCTTTCAGGGATTGCGGTTGCGATCTTCGCAAACAACTCCACCGGACCGGTACGTGCGCTTTCAAGCCTTTTGACCACATCGAGCTTGCTCTGAACGATCCTTTTCTGTTCCTTCAACTTCGACAGCTCGCCGACCTTTTTCTGAAGCATGCGAAGCTCCGCCTCGGCGCTCTCAACATCCTGTCTCAGAAGCGATGCATCACTCTTCAACTTTAAAAAGACCGCCAGCGAGATCGCGATAACGCAGAACGTTATGAGCCCCGCCACAGTCAGCTGGAACCTAATAGATTCCCGCTTCTTGGCCGCTCTTACAGGGAGGAGATTTATGCGTATCATCTGTCGCCCAACCTCCTTGTGGCCAGCCCTACGGCAACGCCGAAGTACGGTGCCATCTCCTTGAGGTACTCCTCGTCGAATTCCTTTGGATCATAGGCCACACCAATAAAGGGGTTGACGACCTCGACCGGTATGGCCGTACTCTCCTGCATCAACTCCGCAAGCCCCTTCGTCTTTGCTCCGCCGCCGCTGAGGAATATCTTGTTGATAACGACCCCGGGGCTGCCGCCGAGGAAAAAGTCCACGGACCTTTTGACCTCCATGGTCAGGTTGGTGGACACGGCATTCATGACGCTGGAAAGTTCCACTGGCTCCATGGAGCCGGATTCCTTGCCCAGCTTGATATCCTCGGCCTCCTTGAAGCTTATGTTGAAGTTCCTCTGTATCTCCTCGGTGTACTGGTTGCCGCCCATGGGTATCGACCTGGTAAACACCGTAACGCCGCCGGCTATTATGCTGATGCTCGTTATGCTCGCGCCGATATTAACCATCGCCACATTCTCGTCCGGGGCGAATGTATAGTTAAGCTCCATCATGTTCTCCAGTGCGAAGGAGTCCACATCGATGATGACCGGATTGAGCCCGGCCTCCTTTATGACGTTGACGTAGTCATTGATGACCTCCTTCTTTACGGCGACGAGCATCACGTCCATCTGCCCCCTGCCCTCTGTGTCTTCACCGAGTATCTGGAAGTCGATGTTCACATCGGTCATGGGGAACGGTATGTACTGCTCGGCCTCCCACTGGATGGACTCTGAAAGCTCCTCCTCGGTCATCGCCGGCATGCTGACCTTCTTTATGATCACCGAATGTCCGGTCAGTGAGCTTACGGTATCCTTGACCTTGATGGCATTCTCCTTGATCAGGCTGGTTATTGCGCCGGTGATGCTCATGGAGTCTATTATGGAACCGTCCACAATGGCCTCTGGGGGAAGGTAAGCTATGCCGAGCTTCTCCATCTCCCAGCCCTTCTTGGCCTGATTGAGCTTAACTAGCTTTATCGAGCTGGAGCCTATATCCAGAGCAATAACGTCTTTTTTCTTGAAAAACGGTAGATCCATCTCTGCCCTTTCGGATAATTACAGCCGTCCGGCCCCCGGCAGCCTGGACTCAGCGGCGCAAAGAACCACATGGGGCCGTACCGGCTCCTCTCAAGTGAAGCCCCTCGACCCGCCGCGGGTCCGGCGCTTGCTGTGCCTCTTCAATCACAAAAGACCTTGTCCTTTTCCGAGAGCTTGAGCCCAAGGGCCTGGATGATCTTTCTCTTGGTGGCCATCCTGCAGGAGTACCCCTTCTCGATCCTGTCTATGGTGAGATGAGACACCCCGGCCTTGCGTGCAAGCTCGGCCTTGGAAAGCAGCATGCTCTCTCTGATCTTTCTCAGGTTGTTTCTGTTCACCGGCATATCTTCATTCCGATCTTTGGTGTCACCGGAAACATCGCCCGGCTCCGACCGAACAGTATCTTATCGGAAGTTGTATTGAAAAACCTTATGCATGTATATCCAAAATTATGCCAAACTTTAATCCACAATGCAAAATTCGTCAAAATTTTTAAAAACTTTACATAATTTATACGTAAATTATACTACGGCAATAAAAAAACGGCATAAAAATGCCGGCGACAAAACTGGTTGCGCTCCCTTTATCAGTCCACTATCTGTACCCTGCCGCTGTTTTCATATACCACAAGCCGGTACTGCTCCACCCCGTCCGTGTTCTGTATGCATATAGTGTCGGTTGAAGATGCCTCGGCCGTTCCGTTCGGGTTGAATTCGATATTCATATCACTGGTTCCGTTGCACGCGGTGCCTGTCGCCCAGTTCACGAGCTGATCAAGTGCGGTCCATGGCTTCTCTACGGTCCAGACCGTGCTGCCAGCTGAGGAGTTGCCCCTCTCCAGCCTGTAACGCCTGCCGTCCACATCAAAGAAGACCCTGAACTCGCGGTTGTTGCTCACCGCGAGCTGGCGGCCGAGCCTGAGCTGCGAGAGTATGCCCCATGCAGCCTCCTTGTACCTTATCGTCCGTTGCCACGTGATAAAACTCGGCAGGGCCATGGCAGCCATAACCGCCATTATGGCGATGATGACGAGCAGTTCTACGAGTGAAAACCCCTTTGAATATTCTTTCATGGTATTATTCCCGGTTGATCTCTACGGAAATTTTGAACTTCTGCAACGCGTTGCCGCCGTAACCGTCATCAGCCACCACCTCCACGACATGCTCCCCTGCGTCGTCCTCCTGGATATCCCACTCGATCAGTCCCTTGCCGCCTATCCTCATCCCTTCCGGCGCTACCGAGAGGGAATAACTCACCATGTCGCCGTCAGGGTCTTCTGCCTTCACCTGGTAGGTATAATGTCCCTTGAAGTTCTGGGGCGGCGTGGACACGAACCTCGGCGGTGCATTGGGTATGACCACTGGAAGCGGAGTGTATGGATCGCCCCACTGCTCACCGTCATACGGCACCACACGTATGCCTATCCTGTCACCCCTCTTGAAGACGCTCCCTTTAAGGACGGCCCCCCTCTGCGTCAACGCATCCTTTCCGTTTATGATCCACTGATAGTCGAACCTGATAACGTCACCGTCCGGGTCCTCACCCATAGCCCTGGCCGTTATGTCCACCCCCCTGTATATGGACTTAGGCTCGAGGACGACCTGGGTTACCGACGGAGGACTGTTGGCTATGGTAACGCTCGCGGTGGACCTCATGCCGTCGGAGATGACTACCACCGAGACCTCGTCGCCCTTTTTGAAGCTGCCCTGCTTAAGCCTGTCTCCGGACGCACCGATTATAGGTTCGCCGTTCCTCATCCATACGAACCTCATAGTTCCGACCCCGCCCGACACCGAGGCCTGCAGCTCGGAGGTTACCGTGGGAGACTCCGGCAGTATCCTTACCGAAAGCCGGTGTCCTGCCCCCCGCTCACCTTCCGGTTCAGGGCCCCCTATCGTTCTCCCACCGGTCGCAGCTTCATCACCGCCGCATGAGACAAAGAGCGTACCGCATAAAAAGACAACCGCGGTCAGGAACAGCCAGGATCTCAAGCGCTCTATCGTCACGGACACCACCCAGCCTCCGCCTCAGGGGGTATTGATAAAGGGATACTTCCACCTTTCGTCCTTGTCCACGTACCCGGGCAAAAGGTATATCTTCTGTGCCTCTATGTTGCCGTACTCATTCAACGGCCCCTCGACGTATATCCACTTATGTCCTCTGAGCCTGTCTGGTGCCGTCTCCTTGCCGTTTTGGGTGTATACCCTGGTATCCGGAGAGAGGTTTACGGTCCACCGTTCATTGAGCACAAGCCTTGCCGGGGATTCGGCAGTAACGAAGCCCTGGACGAACTTGTATGCCCTGTCGTCCACGACGACCTCGTCTTTCTGGGCATTCGCCGCAGAAAACGACAGGAGCAACACAAAGGCTACCAGCACCGCTATCCTTATCCTGTTCATGACTACCACACCTCCCTCCAGTATGTAGGAATGGTTCCTCCGGTGTCGGTCACGTCCGGCGTCACGAGCGCTCCGCCGCTCCCGATGATAGCCGACACGCCGGATGCGGTGATGCCTATCACGACACCGGAAGGTATGCCGGTTCCGATCTCCATGTATCTGTCCGTAGTATCCTTGACCTCACCCTCCGCGGTGTCGTTACTGGTATTCCAGTTGTAGGCGGCCTCGGCGGTAAGGTAGTTCACGGCGTAGACCCTTGCGGTGCCTCGGTTACCGGCCTCACAGGCACTCGACTCGCTCGAAGCCGACGGGGTGAAGGTCGTATAGTACGCTATACCGCTTATGACCGTCGCCGGTGCAAGCACCTTCTCGCCGGAGTTGGAGCTCAACTGTATGTACCAGCCGTACGAGCTTCCGATGGAGACCGTGCCGGATGTGGCGTCAGTGAGGTCGCTCTCGGACTTGGCACTGGTCTGGCCGGCATCCTTTACGGCATACAGCCTGTCCACCACCGACGTCGACGTAGGATGGGCCCTGTCGCCCGTGCCGAAAAACAAGAGCTCGTAACCCACCTCGAGGGTCACGACAGGCGCGTAGAATATCTTCCTGTCGGCCGGGGTCTGGAATATCTTGCGACCGGTCCAGTTCGAGGTGCTCGCATCCCCGATATCGAACCTCCACAGGTTGCCTCCGGTATCACCGACATAGGCCCTGTCGGCGTATCCGTTGCCGTCTATGTCAACAACGGATATATCGCTGGGTATGGACTTCGTAAGGGACGCGTCATCCGCGTAGGTGTAACCCCAGAGTTTGTATCCGCTGTTGGTGAACGAAGGCGCACCGTTCGCATCCAGTGTCGCCACCTCTATGGCGTATATGCCTCTTCCCTTGGTGTTCGTGGCGGCGGGTATGACATCCTCGTTTACGTTGTCATAGCCGGCGCCTATGAAGGCCACAACCTTGGTTGTATCCGTACCGCCGCTGTTCACGAGCACGTTCACTATCTCGGGCTCGGACCAGCTTTCACCGAGTTCCGAGTAATCGGTGTTCGTGCCGGACGGGCTCTCCGAGGCGTTGAGACGCCACATGTAAACCGGATTGTCCGGATCCGTGACATCCAGGGCGTAGTAGTAGTCCCCGCCCCTGCGCTCGCCGAACATGATGACGACCTTGTCGCCGCTCTCTATGTTGCCGTCATTGTCGGCGTCGTAGATATAGGCGGTAGGCGTGCCGTCCACGTAGTAGGTGTGAGTTGATCCGGACAGGTATTTCAGGTTCGGAAGCAGGTCCTGAGGGATGAAGGCCCACGCCTCGCTGCCGTCGCAATCCTTGAATGCATGGAGCATGCCGTCATTGCCGCCCACGTATATCATCGTCTTATTATAGGCACAGTCGTTCTCCTGGGACAGGGAGTAGGAGGAGTAGTGGACAACAAGCGGCCTCGAATGGAGGATGTCCCCCATGATCCAGTCCCTCTTCTCAGTGGTGTCCCCGTTTCCGTTGTCGTCGTAGGCATCCTTCCCGTGCACGTAGTTTATGAGCTGGTCCTTTTCCGTGTCATTGGCCACATCCAGAAGAGAGTAGGTGATGGCCGTATTGGAGGTCGAAAAGGCGTTGGTCGAGTGGGTCAGGGCCGTGGTGGTGCCCGTGTAGGTGTATATGTTCCTCTCGCTCGACCTCGTAAGGAGCAGCGCCCCGGCCCCTCCGGCATCGACATCCGCGCCGTCGGCCGTGGTGCTCCAGTAGGATACGGCGTTGTCCCTTATGCTGCCGTCGGAGTTGGTGGCGGGGTCCCCGTTTTTGTCCACGATGTTTCCTTCGCTGTCAAGTCCGTACTTCTTGAGGTTCCCGAGCCAGAATGCATCCGCCTGCGGCTTGAAAAACCCCATGTACACGCGGCTTCCCGAAAAGGTACGGTTTTCAGGGCTGACAGGAAGGACAGGGGCCACAAAGGAGGTGTTGTCCTCGATTATGGTGGCCAGTATCTGCCTGAGTGATTCGCTGAGCCCGGCCGTTGAGCTTGCGGAGTAGTACTCCCCTCCGCCGTTGTAGGCCGTCTCCTCAAGGAGCCTCTCGGCCGAGGGCTGGCCCGAGAGGCCGAAGCCTATGGTGTAGGTTATTATGTTCTGGGTGCCGGTGGTCTTCGGGTCCGTCCCGTCATCCGGCAGGAGGTCGTTGTCGTATATGTACTTCGCTACGTCATCGAGGTAGTCGGAACCCTGGTATGCATAGCTCTTTGTAGGGTCATTGGCCGGCTCGTACCCGTCGCCGTCACAGTCACCGTTGCTGCATATACTCCTCAGTACACTGTCGCGGTCTGTCGTGGACATGCCGTCCGTTATGAGAACGATGTAGTTCTTCTGGCAGCTGTATTCGATGGGCGTGGTATAGGTGTAGCTCCCGTTGAACTCGGTCTGCTCCCCCTTGTAATAAAGCATGGCCTCATAAAGCGTTTCGGACAGTGGAGTCCACGTGGTGGCATCTATATTGTTTATGGTGTTTATGAGGGCGGTCCTGTTTGTGGTGCTGCCGGTGAATATCTCCTCCATGTCCTTTATGTAGGCGTCGTATTCGCTTCCCCCCTCCGAATAACCGTAGCTGTCGCCCACGCCGACTATGTGGCCTCCCTGGGATGTGTTGAAGATCATCAGCCCGAACTTGACACCGCTCGTTGAGTTCACAAGGTCCGTAAGAACCTCCTTGGCCACCGCGAGCTTGGAACGGGTCCCGCCGGACTGTGTCAGCCAGTTTATGTAATTACCAGTGGCAAAGCTCGCCGACCTGAAGCCCCAGCAGTTTCCGTTGGCCTGCAGCCTTCCCTGATAGGTCCCGGTGGTAAGGAGCATGTTTCTGGCCCGCGAGCAACTTATGGTGTTGACGTCCGCGATGAAGTACTGCCACACCTGCTCCACCCCTCTCCACCTGTACACACTGTTCGTATTGCAGGGCTGTCCCTGGCAGGAATCGGTCTGCGGGTATGTGGTGTTGGGATCATACGGGTTCCCTGTAATGATCTCGTCGTTCATGCTCCCGGAGTTGTCGAGTATGATGAGGACGTTGGGCTCTATCACCGCCGTGGAGACCCCGTATATTTCGGTATCACCGGCGTACTGGTCCACGGCGGATGAAACCTGCGCAAAACCCAAGATCGCCAAAAGGCTGAAGACGGTAACAAGTTTCTTCATGATCACACCCCTTTTACGGCTTCGGTACGATCCGTACCACATTCGTCTCTATTGAGACGCTCGAGTTGCCAGTGCCTGTTCCGGTTACGTTTATCAGGTAATAATTGCCCTTGAACTTGGTTATGTCAACGCCGGACCCCCTGGGAGGGTTGCCGCTTGCAAGAAACTGGACGGTCCCGCTGGCATCGCTGCTCCCCACCTGAAGGCTCACGCCGCTCAGGGGAATATCGACGGATCCGGTGCCGACGGTGTTGTATATGTTGGAGTCGGTCTGGGCGTATTCTATCCCCCTTTCCGCAGCGTAGAATGCGTCCTGGCGCCAGAAGTAGTTTCTGGATATCTGCATCTCGGTGGATGTCGTCGAATAGAGAACGGTGCCCAGCACTCCCATGAGCAGCATCAGCACCAGGGCGAGAACCAGCGCCACGCCGCTCTCATCGCTCATCATCTTTTTCAACCCCTCTACCATGTGCATCACCTGTTTCTCAACCTGACCACCGAGGTTACCTCCTTGATCTTTACACCGCCGGAGAGCCCTGATGTCCTGGCGGTCTGCCCTGTAACAGAGACCCTCGCAGCCCTCACGAGCCCGAGGTTCGCCGTTGTGTCGACCTCGGTGGTACTGCCGTCCAGTATGTACCTGAACTGCAGGTTCGATATGTTGGTTGCCACCACGCTGTCATCCGCGGCGTTCGAGTTCACGATCCTCAGAAGGCATGTCTGCCCGGTCGGACACGAGGTCACCGACGGACCGCACCCGGTGGCAGGCCCCAGGCAGTAAAGCACCGTGTTTGGATAGGCGGCCCCGGCCGACTCGCCCGTCTTGGCTATCACATAACCCCTGTTGAAGAGCGTCGAGCCGGCGTTCGAACTCGGTGTGAGCGTCAGGCTCGGCGTGGAGCTGCTCTTGGATGCGACCGTGAACTCGAAGTTCACAGGCTGCGACTTGTCCACAGGGTTTATGATCCTCACGATGTCGCCTACGTCGAAGAGGGCCACCTCGCCGGCAGAGGCCACGGTGAAGGTTATGTTCGATGACGAGCTCACAGTCGTTGTCACGGCGACATCTATGCGGGCGAATACGCCATCGGCCGATGCGGTGTTTATCGTCAGAGTGTCCGATCCGTTCTCGCCGGTATCGTTGGATATGGCGTTTATCGGATTCGTTCCCCCTGGCACGAGGACGCCGGCCATCCTCAGGTCCCTGGATATGGAGGCCATGGCCACCCTGAGGTTCTGCTGGACCTCCGCCACGTCCTCCTCTATGTTCGTCACCTTGTACTGCACGTTGTAAAGAGAGTAGACAGCCGCGATGACCCCGGACAGTATGGCCAGAACTATCAGCAGCTCCACCATGGTGAACCCGTCTCCGCCGCGGAGTCCGGTTGCGCTGCATCCCTTTTTTTGTACGAGTCGTTTCGCCATAACGACACCATCATATGGAACGTTTGAACGATGTGAGCGTCACCGTCCTGCCTCCGCCTGTAACCGTAACGTCTATCCTGGCCACACCCACAACCGGGGTGTTGGCGGTGATCGAGTACGTGGCGGAATAGGTCACCCCCTGGACGGTACGCGTGGTGGCCCCGCTGTCGGTGTCGAGGTCATAGGTCACGTTCGACTGCGTCGTATCGAAGATCGGATCCGACTCATCCCTCGCCATCAGCTCATCGAGCACCGAGTATGCAAGCCCGCTCTCCACCGTAACCATCTGGGCAAGGCGGTTGGAGTCTATGCCGGTGACAAGCACCGTGGCCGTTGCAAGCAGCCCGACGGACAATATGAAGATCGCCACCAAGAGCTCCAAGAGCGAAAAACCTTTATCCGAACCGCTCACCATAAGAATCCCCTCGCATAGAATAAAGACCTTATGTTCCTGACCCGTTGAAAATGCAAACACCGTGCCAGAAGTCAAGTTATTGATTTTAAAGGGTATTAGTGTATGGTGTGGTTTCTGGGACGCAACTTTTTTCATAGTCTGCGAAAAAAAGTTGCGAAGCGGGGAAGAACACGTATGCTCAACCGATGTTGTAGAGCCTTATCTTGTAAAGCAGCGTCCTGTGGCTTATCTCGAGGAGCTCAGCGGCACGGGTCCTGTTGCCCCCTGTCGCCTCGAGCGCCCTCTTTATGAGCTCCTTTTCAAGCGCGGCCTCGGCCTTTTTTATGGACAGGGTATCCGGCCCCACGGGAAAATGCCCCTCCCTCTCCTTGAAAAGCGGCAGGTTGGCCGGCCTTATCTCGCAGGAGTCCTCGAGTATGACCGCACGTTCCATGACGTTTTCGAGCTCTCGGACGTTTCCCGGCCAATGGTAGGCACGCAGCGCATCCATGGCATCCCGGGTTATGCCCCTGATGGGTTTGGAGTACTTCCTGGCGTACTTCTCGACAAAGAGCATTGAAAGCCCGGGGATGTCCTCCACCCTCTCCCTCAGGGGCGGCACCTTTATGGATATGACGTTCAGGCGGTAGTACAGGTCCTCGCGGAAGTTCCCCTTCCGCGTCTCCTCCTCAAGGTCCTTGACCGTTGCCGCGACAACCCTTGCATCGACCTTTACGGACCTGGTATCCCCGACCTTTCTCACCTCCCCCTCCTGCAGCACCCTGAGAAGCTTGACCTGCAGTTCCTTAGGTAACTCGCCGACCTCGTCGAGAAATATGGTCCCTCCGTCAGCCTCCTGGAAGAGGCCGTTCTTGGTCCTCACCGCATCGGTAAAGGCCCCCTTCACATGGCCGAAGAGCTCGCTTTCAAGGAGGTTTTCAGGGATGGCCCCGCAGTTTACCGCGACGAACTGCCCGGCGGACCTCTTGCCGCTGGTATGGATGGACCGCGCTATGAGCTCCTTGCCCGTGCCGGTCTCACCGGTGATGAGTACGGTCGTGTCGTAATCGGCTATCTTCCTTACGAGTGCGAGTATCTCTAACATCTTCGCGTCATTTGCGTAGATGTTTCCGTACTCCCTGGCCGCCTCCTCCCTGAGCCTTTCATTCTCCCTCTTGAGCCTTTCCCTCTCCTCGGCCTTCTTTATGGTCAGAAGGACCTCGTCCGGCTTGAACGGCTTTGATATGTAGTCATAGGCGCCGAGCTTCATGCATTCCAGGGCCGTATCTATCGTCCCGTAGGCGCTCATCATTATCACGCACGGGCTTACATCCATCTTTTTAAGCTCGCGCAGGAACCCGAGCCCGTCCATTCCGGGCATCCTTATGTCACAAAGGACGAAGTCGAACCCTTCCTTTTCAAGCGCCTTGAGGGCGCTTCGGGCGTCAGGGCTCGCCGAAGGCTCATAACCCTCCTTCTTCAGTATGACCGAAAGCATGTGGCGCATGCTCTCTTCGTCGTCTACAATGAGTATCCTCATGACCTCCCTCTCTGCAGGATCACCCTGAAGACACTGCCCTCATCCTCCGTACTCTCCACCTCTATGGTCCCGCCGAAGGTCTTTATGATACCCTGCGAGACGAACAGTCCGAGCCCCGTGCCCTTGCCCGGCTCCTTCGTTGTAAAGAAGGGGTCGAATATCCTGCCGATGTCTTCCTTCCTTATGCCGCACCCGCTGTCCCGGAATGTAACAACTACGAACTCCCTCATCCTTCTCCTGCCCATGGCCGCCCCGAAGTCCGGATCCCCCTTGCGCACCTTGACCCCCTTCGTGGGCTCTACAGGTCGGGCTTCCGTAGAGGTCGCGACGACTATGGTGCCGGTCCCGCCCATGGCCTCGGCCGCGTTGAGGAGGATGTTCATGAAGACCTGCCTCAATTTATCCTCGTCTATGATAACAGGGGGTATGTCGTCTTTCAACAGAAGCTCGACCTCGACATCCCTGAAGGTGCTGTCATGGGAAAGGAGCGCCAGCGTCTCCCTCAAGAGGGCGTTCACGTCGACCTCGCGCAAAGGCTTGTCCGAGGGGCGAGAGATGTCCAGAAAGTCCCTTACTATCCTGTTTATCCTCGATATCTCCCTTTCGGTCCTCTCGAGGATATCCCTTTCCTCCTCTTCGTCATCGACCCCTTTGCGAAGGATATCGAGGTAGCCGCTCACCGCCCCCAGGGGGTTGCCTATCTCGTGGGCAATCCCTGCGGCAAGCCTTCCGACGGCGGCGAGCGTGGATGTCCTCAAAAGCTCCTCCTGGGTCTCCACCAGCTCGGCGTTCACCCTTTCGAGCCTCTTGATCTCCTCCTCCAGCCTGTCGGCCATCGTGTTGAACTTGGCCGCCAGGCTCCCTATCTCGTCGTCCCTCTCGACCACGGCCCTTCTGTCGAGGTCCCCGGCTGCTATGAGCGAAGCCGTGCTTTCAAGCCTCCTTATCGGCCTTATTATGAAGACCGAGAGAAAGTACACGCCGAGTGCTATGATAATAACCGAATCAACGACGGCATACAGCACTATGAACCTCTGCATGCCCGAAATGGAGGAGGCTATATCCGCGAGCGACACCGTAAACGCCGCATCGAACGAGGTCGTCCCGCCGGGTTTAGCACCGGTCTCCACGTACAACATGGTCCCTGGCCCCTTGAGCCACCCGCCCCCTATCCTGTAGATCTTTATACCGTCCCCGAAGGAGATCATCTCCCCTTTGTCAGTCGGAAGCCTCCCCTCCGAAAAGACCACGCTTCCGGAACGGTCCTTCACGCGCAGGGCCGATATGCCGACGCTTCTCATCAGCTCCCTGCCGTAACCCTCGAGGGCGGAGGCCTCGCCGCCCTTCAGCGCATCGTCAAGCGTAACGCGCAGGATATCCGCGGCCTTACGGGCCTCAAAGAGCTTGCTCGAAAGGGCGTTCCTCTGGATTATGGAAATACTGAATATCCCCAGAAATCCTATCGCTGCAAGCGTAAGGATGATGATACCAGTAACAAGCTGGGTCCTTATACCCAGAACAGACCTCATAGCCCCAGGATCCTCGTCGTGTACCAATTGACGAGCGCATCACCGTACAAAAGATAGGCCACCGCGCCCAGTGAGAGGAACGGTCCGAAAGGTACAGCGTACTTCGTCTTCTTTCCGAAAAAGAGCATCAGCGAAACACCTGTCAGAGCGCCGGCAAACGAACCTGCAAACAAGGTGAAGAGAACCCCCTTCCAGCCGGTGAACGCCCCTATCATCGCAAGCAGCTTCACATCCCCCATGCCCATGCCCTCGTGGCCGCTGATCAAGTAATAGACCGCCGCTATCAGAAGCAAGAGCCCGCCGCCGAGTGCAACGCCTGTGGCGGACTCCACGGTCCCCGGGTACAGCGCCCGGTAAGAAGAGTAGGAGATCGGTACAGAGGCCAAAAGACCCGCAACCACGCCGGGAAGGCTGATAACATTGGGTATTATCCTGTGGTCGATGTCTATGAAGGTGATGACTACGAGGGAAGCGGTAAAGACGGAATATACGGCCAACTCAGGCGTAAGTCCGAACCTGCGGTAGAGGGCCACCCAGAGAATAGCGTTGAGGGCCTCGACCACCGCGTACCTCGGCGAGATACGCACGTTGCAGCTTCGACACCTGCCGCGAAGAGCCACGTAACTCAGGATCGGGATATTGTCGTAGAAGCGTACAGGCGACTCACATGCCGGACACCTCGAGCCTGGTGAGACTACCGATCTTCCGAGAGGGATTCTGTAGATACAGACGTTAAGGAAGCTGCCGACGGATGCCCCGACAGCGAAGATGAATATGTGTATAAGAGCCTCGGGCAATTGCTGTCCTCAATACCTTTGCATCCCGAATCACGCTGCGAGGTCATTTTAAAGGGTCTCGGGCAGGTAGTTCTTCCTTGTCTCTTCCACCATCCTTACCATGTCACCCGTCACCCTTATGGCCTCCCTGGCATCCCTTTCTGTTATGACCTCCGCCGGTATGCCGCCCGGAATGGCGTCAGGGAAGCGTGCGGTCTTGTAGTATATGTCCAGCCTGCCTGAGCTCGACACAAAGTCCTTGAAGCCCTCCTCATAGGTGATGGCCCTCTCCAGCAGTTCCACGACGGAACGCGTCTCCCGGGCATCCTCCTTGTTGAGGAAGAGAAAGGCCCTGAGCGCCTTTGCCGCAGCCTGCTGGGCCCAGAAGCATGCCGGCCCGTGGAAGCCCCCTTCGAGGTTCCACTCGGCGACCTTCAGGTCGTACTCGGCCTGCCTCAGCCACCTGTCGGATTCCTTTGCGAGCACTTCCATAAGTAACCTCTTGATTTTTTTGTCGTCCGCCCGCACCTATGTACGGTAGGCGGAGTTGAGCCTTACATAGTCATGGGAAAGGTCCGTGGTCCAGAGCCTCGAGGAGCGACGGCCGGCGTTCAACTCTATCCTTACCTTAACATCCCTCTTTCTGATGGCCCTCTTCGCTTCCTTCTCCTTACCTGTATCGACGCCGCCGCTCATAACCTTAACCCCGTTGAGCGTTACTTCCACCCTGTCGGGGTTGAATACGGCCCCGGAGGTGCCCAGGGCCACGATGATCCTGCCCCAGTTGGGGTCTTCGCCGAAGAATGCCGTCTTGACAAGAAGCGAACCCGAAACGGCCCTCACCGCCCTCTCGGCGTCCGCCCTCGTCGCTGCCCCGAGGACCTCTATCTCCAGAAACTTCGTGGCCCCCTCGCCGTCCCTTACTATCATGTGGGCAAGCTCGGTGGAGAGTTCCTTCAAGAGCCCTGTAAACGCCCTGTACCCGCTTGAGCCTGCGCTTATGCGGGGGGCGCCGGAAAGGCCGTTTGCGAATACAAAGACCGAGTCGTTCGTCGATGTGGCGTCATCGACGGTGATACGGTTGAAGGATGCATCCACGGCTTCACCGAGTGCCCTGTTCAAAACGGTGTGGCCAACGGAGGCATCTGTCACAAAGAAGGCGAGCATCGTCGCCATGTTCGGACAGATCATGCCGGCCCCCTTTGCGATGCCGAGTAGACTCACCCGCGTCCCGTCGACATCCACACGGCCTGAGGCGATCTTGGGAAAGGCATCGGTCGTCATTATGGCTTCGGCGGCATCAAGCCACCCCGAAGGGCTCAGTTCATCCACAAGCCTCGGTACTGACGGGATGATTCTGTCCATCGGAAGGGGCACGCCGATGACACCGGTTGATGCGACAAGCACCTCACCGCCTTTCGCCCCAAGGGCCTTCTCCGTGGCCCTGCACATCTTTTTTGCATCGTCCAGCCCCCTCCTGCCGGTACAGGCGTTGGCATTGCCGCTGTTTATTATTATGCCCCTGGATATCCCGCGTGCGATCCTGCGGATATCGAGGACCACAGGGGCCGCCTTCACCCTGTTTGTGGTGAACACCCCGGCGACGGTGCACGGATGATCGGCCGCAATAAGCGCCAAGTCCTTTACTCCGCCTTTCTTTATTCCCGAAGCTATGCCAGATGCCCTGAAACCGGGAACCGTAGGTGGGGACTTCCTGGAGGGGATGGGTCGTCTGCGCTTCACACTATCTCCCGCAGCACTTCTTGTACTTCCTGCCGCTTCCGCACGGGCAGGGCTGGTTCCTGCCGACCTTCTTTGCCGAGCGTTTTGCAGGGGTCTTCTTCGGCTTTTGCTGTTCCTGCCCCGGGGCGGCTGCATCCTCGCCCCTGTTAAGGACAAGTGACTCTTCCCTGGGCCGTTCCTCGACCTCTCTTACGGCCTCCTCCGCATGCACCTGGACCTTGAAGAGCCTCTCTGTGACCTCGCTCTTGAGCCTCGCTATCATCCCGGAGAAGAGCTCGAAGCCCTCCTTCTTGTACTCGTTCAGCGGATTCTGCTGCGCGTAGCCGCGCAGCCCTATACCGCTCTTCAGGTGGTCCATGGTGAGAAGGTGATCCTTCCACAGGTTGTCGAGCGTATGGAGCATCATTATCCTTTCAACCTGCGAGATTATCTCTTCACCTATGGTCCGGACCTTGTCCGTGTAGAACGCCCAGACCCTGTCGTTTATAAGCTCGACCAGATCCTCCCTGTCCCCCGCATCTACGAGGTCCTGCTCACCGATCCTTACCCCGAACTGCTTGAAGACGGCGTCACCGAGCGCCGCGGCCTTGCCATCTTCGAGGCGCGACTTCTCGTCAACGTGGCCCGAGACCAGATCCTCAACAACCTCCGAGGTGAACTCCTTCACCATCTCCCTCAACCCGCTCTGGGAGAGTATCTGGCGGCGGTAGTCGTAAACCACCTGCCTCTGCTGGTTCATCACATCGTCATACTCGAGAAGGTGTTTCCTTATATCGAAGTTATGCGCCTCGACCTTCTTCTGGGCGTTCTCCACGGCCTTGGAGATGAGACCGTGCTCTATGGGGGTGTCCTCTTCCATGCCGAGCTTGTCCATGATCGATGCGATGCGGTCGCTCGCAAAGATCCTCATGAGGTTATCCTCAAGCGAGAGGTAGAACCTGGACGAGCCCGGATCTCCCTGGCGCCCCGAGCGCCCCCTGAGCTGGTTGTCTATCCTCCTGGATTCGTGCCTCTCGGTGCCTATTATGTGAAGCCCCCCGAGCTCCAGGACCTTCTCCCTCTCCTTCTCGCATACGGCCTTCGCCTCTTCCAGGGCCGCCCGGTACTCCTCTGTGGTATCGTCCTTGCCGGCCTTCTCAGCGGCCATGAACTCGGGATTTCCGCCGAGCACGATGTCGGTCCCGCGGCCGGCCATGTTGGTCGAGATGGTCACGGCCTTGATCCTGCCCGCCTGCGCGACTATCTCGGCCTCCTTTTCATGGTGCTTTGCGTTCAATACATGGTGCTTGATGCCCGCCTTCTTAAGCATCTCGGAGAGCCGTTCCGAGTTCTCGATGGATATCGTACCCACAAGGACAGGCCTTCCCTTCTCGTACCACTCCTTTATCTCCCTCACGACCGCCCTGAACTTCTCCTTCTCGGTCTTGTATACCAGGTCCGTGTAGTCCTTGCGGATCATGGGCTTGTTGGTCGGCACCACTATGACATCAAGGTTGTAGATCGAATGGAACTCCGCCGCCTCTGTATCGGCGGTACCGGTCATGCCTGCGAGCTTTTCATACATCCTGAAGTAGTTCTGGAAGGTTATGGAGGCAAGTGTCTGGTTTTCGCTCTCGATCTTGACCTTCTCCTTGGCCTCAACGGCCTGGTGCAGGCCGTCGCTCCAGCGCCTGCCGGGCATGAGACGGCCCGTGAACTCATCGACTATCACGACCTGGCCGTCCTTGACCACGTAGTCTATGTCCCTCTTGAAGAGGACGTGGGCCCTCAGCGCCTGGTTCACATGGTGCAGGGTCTCTATGTGCCTGGGGTCATAGAGGTTGTCTATCTTCAGGAGCTCCTCGACCTTGCTTATACCATCCTCCGTAAGGTATGCCCGCTTTTCCTTCTCATCCACGGTGTAGTGGACGTCCTTCTTCAGAAAGGGTATGATCGCATCTATCTTGTAGTACTTGTCCGTACTCGCCTCTGCGGGACCTGATATTATGAGCGGGGTGCGGGCCTCGTCTATTAGGATGGAGTCCACCTCGTCCACGATGGCGTAGTTGAGGTCGCGCTGGACATACTCGTCCAGGCTGAACTTCATGTTGTCCCTCAGGTAATCGAAGCCGAACTCGTTGTTTGTTCCGTAGGTGATGTCCGCGAGGTAGGCCTCCTTGCGGCTGCAGGGCCTCAGGTGGAGGTGGCGCTGGTCCGGGCCAGAAAAGTCCGGGTCATATATGAAGCTAGCCTCATGCTGTATGACGCCTATGCTGAGGCCCAGCGCATGGTAGACAGGCCCCATCCACTGGGTATCCCTCTTGGCGAGGTAGTCGTTCACCGTAACGAGGTGTGCCCCCTTGCCAGAAAGGGCGTTGAGGTACATGGGGAGCGTGGCGGCAAGGGTCTTACCCTCACCCGTCTTCATCTCGGCGATCTTTCCTTCGTGCAGCACCACCCCGCCTATGAGCTGCACATCGAAGTGGCGCATCCCTATCCTTCTTCTTGCGACCTCCCTTACCGCGGCAAAGGCCTCTGGTAATATATCGTCAAGAGACTCCCCGCCGGAGAGCCTCTGCCTGAACCTGTCGGTCAGCGCACGCAGCTCCGCGTCGGAGAGGGCCTTCATCTGCGGCTCGAGCGAATTTATCTTGTCGACTATGGGCCTTATCCTCTTAAGCTCCCTGTCGTTCTTTGTGCCGAAGACCTTTTTTAGAACCGAACCTATCATTTTTTCCTCGCAGGTGCACGGCGCACGCCGTTACAGCGCCCCGTACCGACGCTATTTTCGTACCCGCGCACCCGTCCTCGTATTTAAATCTACTTCAGGGAAGCCCCCAAAGCCTTGCGGGGCTTCCCTGTGATCAAAGTGTGACTGATCGGATTTTTTACCATGATAACACATTCTTGCGTACAATTCCACATAACCGGAAGGGACAAAAAAAACCCAGACGGAAAACCTTCCGAAAGGGCTCCTTAATACGGATCATGCCTCGCAGGGACTCTTCATTCGCTGCAAACACCGTACCGTGAGGGCGTGATCGGCAGCGACCCTGGTACTCAGTTCAGGACATACCTGGAAGGGTTTACGTGAACGCCGTTTACCACCACTTCGTAGTGAAGGTGCGGACCGGTGGAACGTCCCGTATTACCCATGGTGGCTATCTTGTCCCCCCTCTTCACCTTCTGTCCCACCCTGACGTTGATCTTAGATAGGTGGCCGTAGCGTGTCTTTATGCCGTAGCCGTGGCTGATCTCGAGCATCTTTCCGAGATAACGCATCCTTGTGATCCTCGTCACTATCCCGTCGGCTGGTGCTATAACGGGTGTTCCGACCCTGTTGGCGATGTCCATTCCCTTGTGCATGTGCCTGCGGCCCGTAAAAGGGTCCCTTCTCTTTCCGTATGTCGAGGTGATCCATCCACGTGTGGGCAGTATAGAAGGGGTGGAGGCGAGTATCGAAGACTGCTTGATCAGGAACTCCTGCAGCTCGGTGAAGCTCTTTTCCTGCATATCGGCCTCGATCTCGAGCTGCGCGATATCGGAGTGCATGTTCTCTATGAGCTCCCCCCTCTTGTCCTCTATCGAAAGGAAGTACTCATCGTCCGAGGAGGTGCCGCCCATTCCCATCACCTCCCGGTCGGCCGGGGCCGGCTCCTCGAGGTTGGCTATGATACGGAGCTTTTTATCGAAGCTCTTGAGCTTGGACATCCTCGTTTCAAGCTCGCTTATCTTCGCGGACAGGCTCTGAAGCTCTATCTTCTGGGATGTGTTTTCCTTTTTTATCCTGTTCAGCTCGCGGACCTTCAACCTCATATTACCGTAGTCCACGGCTATGTATATGCACAGAAGCATGAAGGCGACAAAGGCTATTCTGCCTGCATTGTACAGGGCGAACGGAACCTTGTACTTCTTGGCCTTGGATGAATCACTGGGCAGGAGGAATATGGTTATGAACCGTTTCTTCAAGGGTGAACTCCACCTTATTATGTCCAAAATTTTAGAAAATCAGCCCTTTGTAATCGAAAAACGGTGAAAACAACGCGATGAAACACCCCTGTTCCGCACAATCCGGCCCCTTGAGCCCAGCCGGTACCGCGCAACTATACATTTGCACAAACCTATTGTATTGTCAAGATTTTTTAATGGTTTTTGTTACTGTTGACTTAAGAAAGATAACAATGTAAATTAGTACAATATGCTTTGAAGCTCCCCCGAGCGGTCTCAGGGAATCTTCTCATGTAAGGAGTTATACGATTACATTTCGCTCGCGATGCATGTTCAAATAAGACAAAAGGAGTGTAATACATTAACATGAATATAGACGGACTGGCGAGTCATGCAAGAATATGGGATATGGTCGCAGGGGCTGGCCCTATGGTCAAGCTCGTCCTCCTGATCCTGCTTCTTCAATCCATCTTCTCCTGGGCCATCATCCTCTACAAGGTCAACCTGCTCAGGAAGATCGAAAAAGAGACATCATCCTTTTACGACCTTTTCTGGAAGAAGAGGGACCTTAGACAGATGTACAGGGTGACCAAGAACTACCCTAACTCACCGCTTACGAGGATCTTCAAGGATGCGTATGCAGAGGCCGGATCGTACATAGAGGCTCCGCCTCGGGAACGGTCCAAGAGCCTCATAGCCATGGAGGGGACCGGGCTTTTGCGGCGGATCCTCAAAAAGACCATCTCGATAGAGCGGGCCGGCATGGAAAAGTCCGCTTCATTCCTTGCCACAACCGGCAGCACGGCCCCTTTCATAGGACTCTTCGGCACGGTGTGGGGTATAATGAACACCTTCAGGTCCATAGGGGCTAAGGGCGGGGCCAGCCTTGCGGTGGTCGCCCCCGGCATATCGGAAGCGCTCATCGCCACGGCCATGGGGCTCTTTGCCGCCATACCGGCCGTGGTCGGCTACAACTACATAATAGCAAGGACGGACCGCATCGCAAAGGAAATGGAGGCCTTCTCCACCGACCTTGTAACACTGATCGAGAAGACGATAGGCGGTTTTGAAGGTCAGGGACGTAACGACGAGGAGGCCTGACAGATGGCGGACAGAAGGATCCTGTCTGAGATAAACGTCACTCCTTTCGTGGACGTGATGCTGGTACTTCTAGTCATATTCATGGTTACCGCACCTATGATGGAATCCGGCATAGACGTGAACCTGCCCAAGGTAGAGTCCGGCCCTGTCGAGGGGCGCCAAAAACCGTTGATAGTCACAATAGACCGCAAGGGCGCGATCTTCATCAACAAGCGAAGGCTCAAGTTGGCCGAGCTCGAACGAAAGCTCCAGGCCATACTCAAGAGAAGGACCGACAGGGTGGTCTACCTGAGGGCCGACGCCTCGGTGCCGTACGGCAAGGTGGCAAGGGCCATGGCCGCCATAAGGAACTCGGGGGTGGAGAGGATAGCCATGATAACCGAGCCTCCGGAGGAGACGGGGAGGTAAAGGGGACGGGTGCAGAGTGTCTTAGGCCAGCAACAACCGGGTTTCGTAAAGATGCTCGTAGCCTCTCTCCTCCTTCACACGGTACTGCTTGCCGCAGCCTTCTTCCTCGTAAGGGGAGAGCAGAAAAGGATATTCCTTAAACCGGTCTATACGACGGTTGAGATCGTGAGCTCCCCTGCCGGGAAACCGGCGGTAAAAGGAAAGAGCACACGTAAAAAGAAGGCACACCAAAAGACCGCGAAGAAGACCGTCAAGGTCCCCGCCAGGTCACCCGCCAGGACATCGAAAAAGGCAAAGAAGAAGGTTCACAAGGTCGGGACAAAGAAGGCCGCGGCCAAGGCGGCCCCCTCCCGAAGGGCTGAAGAGGCCTCGATCTCCGGTGCCCTTGCCGCCATAGAGGAGAAGGTAAGAAAAAGGGAGGAGGACGCTCTTGTGTCCAGCAGGATAAGGGCGATAGAAGAAAAGAAGAGGCGCGAAGAGGAAGAACTCAGAGAGAAACTCGAAGGGATAAGAAAGGAACTCCTTGCAGGAGCCGATACGGACACGGTCAGCGTCGAGGCCGGCTCAACCGCTTCAAGTGGCGGTGTCACGCGCGAACTCTTCGAGCTCGAATACAAGGAGTACTACAACACCGTGGGCACTATGATCCGGTCCGCCTGGATATACCCGGGCGAGGCGGAAAAGGGGCTGCGGACAACGCTGTCTCTCCGGATCGGCCGGGACGGAGAGCTCAGGGGCGTGAGCATAGAGAAGGGGTCCGGGAATGCGCTCTTCGATGAATCCGCGCTAAAGGCCGTAAAGAAGGCATCCCCGTTTCCGCCGCTGCCTGAGACGATGACCGAGGGGGACCTCGAGTTAGGCGTAAGGTTCTGCCCCGGAGGATGCGACTGACCATGAGATACATAACATCTTGCATGCTCACCGTATTGCTCCTCTTCACGGTGCAAACCGAAGCCCTGCCCAAGGTATACATAGACATAGACTCTCCGGCGGGCAGGAAGCTTCCTGTTGCCATACAGGAGTTCGTGGAGCTCAGGACCATCTTTTCCACGGCCCCGGGGGTCGACACAGAAGCTATCGGGGAAGAGCTCATGGACGCGCTCGCCGGCGACCTGGCGCTCACCGGTTTCTTTGACATCATAGACAAAGAGGCATACCTCGAAGATCCGGCCACATCCGGGATAACCCGCCGGGATACCGACTTTTCCC
>WGEY01000104.1 GCA_015492495.1 Deltaproteobacteria bacterium
AAAGCCCAGGGTATCCTGAAAACTATTAAGGCGATATGGCCTCCGCTACGCCAGCTAAAGCTGGCTTCGCTCCGGGCGGCCATTCCTCCCCGAGCTTAAAAGCTCGGGGTTTCCTGGCCGATTTGATGAAAAGTGGCATCTCTGTGGTGATTATGTAAAGAATGGGGGTGTATGGAGTTTACTGATTATGGACGGTATGATCGGCCGTGCTACGCACCGTGCCTCTGAAAAAGTTGATGAAGTAATCCGCCCCTGACCAGACGGTTATGACGAGGGCGATCCAGAGTATCAGCGTGCCCACCAGGTGGAAGTCTATTCCGTAGAAGGGGTAATGCAGGAGAAGCGGTGCCACGGCACAGATCTGGCTTACGGTCTTTGCCTTGCCGAGCCGGCTTGCCTGCATGACCACCCCGGATCCGGCGGCCACGGCCCTGAGCCCGGTTACGGCTATCTCGCGTGAGACGATTAACGCGACCATCCACGCCGGCACCCTGCCGAGCGGGATCAGCATGATAAGGGCCGTTACTATGAGAAGCTTGTCGGCCAGCGGGTCCAGGAACTTTCCGAGCACCGTCACCACACCCATCCTCCTTGCAAGGTAGCCGTCGAGCCAGTCGGTAAGGCAGACCAGGAGAAAGAGTACCGTCGCGAGCACACTGAGTGACCTGCCCGGGTTCAGAAGTATAACTACGAGGACAGGAGAGACCGCTATCCTTACGATGGAAAGGATATTGGGCAGTGTCAACACCTCTTCTGTCCGGAAGTCTGTCACCTTGAACGCACCGTGTTCTTGTATATTCTATGGTAATCCAGAACCTTCTTTACAAAGAGACGGGTCTCCTGGAACGGAGGGATGCTGCGGTATTTGAGAACGGCCGTCTCGCCGGCGTTGTAGGCCGCTATGGCTAGATGAGTTCTGCCGTTGAACCTCTTCAAAAGATGACTCAGGAACTTCACACCGCCCATGATGTTCTCGGCCGGATCGTACGGATCCCTCACACCCATGGTTCTAGCGGTCTCCGGCATGAGCTGCATAAGCCCCATGGCGCCGTCCTTGCTCACGACGTACGGATTGAAGTCCGATTCAACCTTTATGACGGCCTTTACCAGCTCCGGGTCCACGCCGTACCTGTAAGCCGCATCGCGGATCAGCTCGTCGAATGAGACGTATTCCGGCCTGCCCGTGGACCCCCTCTCGGGCATGAGCCACCTGAACTTAGCCGTTGTCGGCACGTTGGTGAAGTGCACCACCCCGTTCCTGTCGGTGAAGGAGTAGAAGTCGCCCCACGCCATCCCTGGAAGGAAAGACCCCAGGAAGACCGCTGTCAGCAGGACAAACAGTCTGCAATCTCTTACATGCATCCGCTGCTCCTCTCTCCGGCGGACTAAACAAGTCTATAACCATAATCGGAAAAGAGCAAGTTTTTTTTAATTACTTTTCGACCGCCAAACATCGAATGTGCCGGCCGGCGGAAATCCACGGCTTGACAAATGCCGGGCATTATCATAGTCTTAGACGATTACCGGAGCACAGGAGAGGTCATGGAGATCAGGTCCGACTTCCTCGTAATAGGTACAGGCATTGCAGGGCTCACCTTCGCCCTCGAAGCGGCACGGCACGGCACAGTTGCGGTCGTGACCAAAAGGGACACGAAGGAGTCGGCGACCTATTACGCCCAGGGCGGTATAGCCTCTGTGTGGAGCGAGGAAGACACATTCGAATCACATATTAAGGACACGATCAAGGCCGGTGCCGGCCTCTCCAACCCCACCGTTGTCGAGACGATCGTGAGGGACGGGCCTGAAAGGATACAGGAGCTGATCCGACTCGGCGTTCACTTTACCGAGAGAATAACGGAAGGACACGCAGAGCTTGACCTGGGCAGGGAAGGCGGACACTCCAAGAGGCGCATAATACACGCCGGTGACCTGACCGGCAGAGAGGTGGAAGAGGCCCTGGTCAGTGCGGTGAAGGCCGAACGCAACATAACCGTGTACGAGGACCACATAGCCGTGGACCTCATAACACATTCAAAGTTCGTCGAAAAGGTTGGAAAGGAAGAGGGGGATACGGTATGGGGCGCGTATATCCTCGACAAAAAGACGGGAGAGATACATACCTTCCTTGCCAGGGCCACCATCCTCGCAACCGGTGGCACCGGCAAGGTCTACCTCTACACGAGCAACCCCGACGTGGCCACGGGCGACGGCATTGCCATGGCTTACCGGGCCGGCGCCGAGATCGCCAACATGGAGTTCATGCAGTTCCATCCCACCTGTCTCTACCATCCCAAGGCGAAAAGCTTTTTGATCTCCGAGGCCCTGAGGGGCGAAGGGGCCGTTCTGAGGCTCTCGGACGGCTCGACCTTCATGGAAAGGTACCATCCGGCCGGAGAGCTCGCTCCAAGGGACATAGTCGCCAGGGCTATAGACCATGAGCTGAAAAAAAGCGGAGAGGACTGCGTCTACCTCGACATAAGCCACAGGCCCGCGGGCTTCATAAGGGAACGGTTCCCGAACATATACCGAAAGTGCCTCGAGTTCGGCTTCGATCTCACCAAGGAACCGATACCGGTGGTGCCTGCTGCCCACTACACCTGCGGGGGTGTAAGGACGGACATAAACGGGTGCACGAACCTGAAAAGGCTTTATGCCATCGGCGAGTGCGCATGCACAGGGCTGCACGGGGCAAACAGGCTTGCCTCCAACTCGCTCCTTGAATCTCTGGTCATGGCCAGGCGCGCGGCCATACAC
>WGEY01000105.1 GCA_015492495.1 Deltaproteobacteria bacterium
CGACAAACCATACAACTCAACTCTCACTACCTATAAGTTAATGGGACAGCAGTGATTGAAATAACAAGTTCTTCTAACATATAAGTTGTGATTTTTCAAACGAAAAAACTTGAGGGTGGAATACGGGGCGAATCACTGGTTGAGGGCTTCAGGTAAAATAAGGCCTTACCGGGCGTGCAGCCCGCTCACTGGATGCCGGTGGAAGGAAAATGATGGGCAATGTGCAAGTGCTGAAGGTGTACCGGGCAAAGGGACGCCAAACTTCAATGTGCCTGGAGCACTTAGCCGCCACAGGAACTGCTCCGCGTCTCCGCTGTCAACTCCCCTCCTTCTCTATATCTTCGAAGCCTCCCGGGACAGGCGACCTTGTAAGAGAATAAAACAACGCCCGCGGCCCTCTGCGGCCGGCGGACGTTTAGTTCATCAGATGAGGGTAGGCTAAAAGCCAGCCTTCTTGATCTTCCCTGCGAGTCCCGCAAACCCCGTGAGGCCTGCGCCCATGAGCAGCACGGTGGAGGGTTCGGGAACCGGGGTATACGGCGAAGATGCCAGGTTTGCCATCTCGGCTGCGCCGAGCGCACGATCGAATACCGCGACATCGTCGAGTGCGCCAATGAAGCTATCTCCCCAGGATGAGCCGCCGAAGATGATCCAGTCATCACCCCTGCCCAGGTCGTTCAGCAAGTTCGAGGTACGTGTGGCGACGAGTGTGCCGTTGATGTACAGGCTGACCTCCATGACGGAGCCATACTCTTCGAAGACTCCGTCTACATGGAACCAGTCGCCCGTGTTCGGTGGCAGGCTTGCTTGGCCGAGCTCCCAGCAGCGCGGACAGGTGGGATGGTCGCCGCTGTCGCCGTCCGCATACCAGGACAGGTAGACCCCGTTGGTGCCATCGAGGGTAACACCTACCATGTCAAGACCCCTCCCATGGAAGGTCCCTTAACCTGGAAGGGTGTTATGCCTCCCCACTCTCCACTGGATACGCCATCCGGCCACTGTATCCAAGCGCTGAAAGAAAAGGTATTGCGGCTGCTGTAGGTAAGTTGCGTCTGAGTCCAACCTCCTGGAAGAAACAGAACAGCCCCACTCGGAGTCCAAGGCGGTCAGGGGCTGCAACAATCTGGGAGCCAAGGGCCAGATCATGTCCGTTCCCGCTGGCGTCTGCGCCACTCGGTCTATTATCGACGTCTCAAACGAAAGCGTCCTGAGTTTCGGAACCTTGATGATCACCTCCATAGACCTGATCTGAATGGTCCCTTTGTATAGTAGCCCGCCCTGGAGTCTTGCCTCTCTTCAGTAAGCTCATAACGACCAGCCTTGCAGAAGCCTGTCCGCCTCGGCGTCCAAAAGGGCGTTCAACGTCTCCTGTACTGAGCCTCGCACTATCTCCCCAAGATGTTCCCTGATCCTACCCTCGTCAATCTGGATGATCTTGCCGCTTTTTGAGGTATAATCTCCCTGAGCCATGGTGGTCCTCCTTATCTCTGGTTTTTTCGGTTGCGTAACCTTATTAAACCAGATTGGAGCCACCATGGCTTATTCAATTGTGCGAAAGATATGATACGGTATCACATTTTTATGGTAGTCCCAATCCGGGGGTTGCTCTAGGCCGTAGCCTGCTCCTTTTCCGGTTCGTTAATCCGGTCCTATCTTGAGATACTGTTTCAGACCCCGCCAGCGGGCGGTTGTGTCAGGTGAATACTAGCACTGTACACATGAAGCATATAAACAAGGTGAAAGACCATTTGCAAACCCTAAACTAACACGACCTCAAAAGGTCACACCGCTGGTGTGCATTCACTGCATGAGATGCTTATGTGCTACATTAGTTCTGCATATTCCTCAAAACTTTCATAGTATGTCCATCTTGCTTTAGCATTCACATTTTTTCTTCTTAGTAAATCTCTCCATTTTCGAAGAATAGAAGGATCACGATCTACAACTGTAACTTGCTTTATTGCTTTATTTGAGAAATTTCCGAATAAAGATTGAGCTAAATAATCGGCATCTGGCAGGGAATAGCCACAAATTATCAATTCTTCGGCCTCATGAAGATACTCATATGCTTTTGTCAACAGAAAACAGAATAATTTAATTTGGGTTATTGGTTTTAATGGGAGCGGAGGAATAATTAAAGGTGAAGTGTTATCTGAAGGTGATGGGCTTCCAGAGCGAGAGTACCAAACGGAGTCAATATAATATACTTCTTCATTAGACGCACTTTTATTTACTAGTTTGCTAAATTCCTCTGTCGAACTTACAGGCAAAGAGAAGAACCGTTGACAGCCCGTTATTTGATGGAATACTTCTCCATCTTTCGCAGAAGGGACCTTCTGCTTATACCCAACATCTCCGCCGCCCGCGTCCTGTTCCCTCCGCACTGGCGAAGCACCTTTTCTATGTGCCTCTTGTTCAACTCATCGAGCGACATCGGGGCCTCTGCGCGTGAGGTCCTCGCCTCCCTCATAAAGGCCGGAAGGTCGTCGACGCCTATGAAGGTATCCCTGGTGAGTATCGCGGCCCTTTCGATGACGTTCTCGAGTTCCCTTACGTTGCCCGGCCAGTCATAAGAGAGCAGGAGCGCCTGTGCGGGTCTGGATATACCGGTAAGCCTCTTGCCTGTCCTCTTGCAGAACTTCCTGAGGAAGTGGCGCAGGAGCAACGGTATGTCGTCCTTCCTCTCGCGCAGCGGAGGGACACTTATCTTGAGCGGCGTCAGCCTGTAGAAGAGGTCCTCTCTGAAGTTCCCCTTTTTCACCTCTTCTTCGAGGTCCTTGTTCGTTGCCGCCACGACCCTGCACTTGGCCCGCAGTGTCTTGTTCGAGCCCACGCGCCTGAACTCCCCGTCCTGGAGCACCCGCAGAAGGTGTGCCTGGACGGAAAGCGGAAGCTCCCCTATCTCGTCGAGAAACAGCGTGCCCGTTCCCGCGGCCTCGAAGAGTCCCACCTTGTCCTCCACCGCACCGGTGAACGCCCCCTTCTTATGTCCGAAGAGCTCGCTCTCAACAAGGCTCTCCACCACGCCGCCGCAGTTGAAGGCCACAAAGGGGTCCTTGCCGACCGGGCTTATCTCGTGAAGCGCCTTGGCGATCACCTCCTTGCCGGTACCGGTCTCCCCTACTATGGTGACGGTCTTATAATAAGGGGCGATGCGTCTTATAAAGCTGAGGACCTCGAGCATCCGGGGATTCCTTCCCACGATCCCGTGGAATGTGTACTTGGAGGAAAGTATCCTCTCAAGCTCCCCTGTCTCGCGCCTGAGACGAATCAGCTCGAGTATATGGCTGATGATATTTCTGAGCGCCGCTATGTCAAAGGGCTTTTCAAAGAAGGCCGACGCCCCTTGTTTGACCGCCTCGACGGCCTTGGTGCTCTCACCCCCTATCAGTATGACCTCGAGCCTCGGATCGGCCCCTTTCAACGCCTTGAGCACATCAAGGTCGCTCTCAAGCAGGGCTATATCATAAGGGGACCTCTGGACCGCGTCCAGAGGGGATTCATCCCCGGCAAGGATATCCACGTTGCATCCCTCAAAGAGGTCGAGCAACGCAGAGTTCGGTGGATCTTTGAGACCTATCAAGATGTTCAGAGTTTTACTCACGACTCAACACTATTACCCGCGACTCGTGCAAACTACCAGGTGATGGTCACGGTAAGGGACTCGCCGTAGAGCCCCTGCGACACATCCTGCCCGGCCGGTATCCTGCCGAATACGGTCCTTCTCCACGGCCGCCCTCGTCGAACCCTCCTCGATACCGTATAGGTCCCGGAGGTGCCGTCGCCCCAGATACGGTCCCTGCTGGCTCTCGTATACAGATTGTATTCCAGGAGGTCCGTTCCCGCCTGCTGCCTCATCTGACGCGGACTGAACCCCCCGGAATTTGGGCTCGGGCCTATTTCTATGGTGACCCTTATAGCAGAACGTTCGTTACATACCACGACGATGGTGCCGGTGGAATCCGTGGGGTTCGATGAGTAGACATCGTAATCCCCGAAGTCCACGCCGGTTGCGCCCACGTCACAGACCGCATGAGCCCTCGAGACGATGAGCAAGAGTGATGCGGCCAGTATTGCGCCATAAAGCATCCTCATTTTGCCACCTCCTTCAAGCAGAGGCAAGAAATAAAATAGGTCGTAACAGAGATTTTCTCAAACGCCGCATGGACCGTACAGCATAATGTCACGCCCTTCACCGACTGCATGCAGAACACAAGATAACCAACCGTCATCGTGTGACCTCGAAGACGACCTCCCCCAGATCAACGAACATCTCGTCGGTCTCCGGTATTTCAAGTACCGCTGAAAACATCCTACCCATGTATTCGAATGAGGCCGTGTATGTCCCGGGCTCAAACACCCCCCTGTCGTCCCCGCGGTCAAAGCGACACACGGCCTCATCTTCGGCATCAAACAAAGGCCTGCCGGCGGTTCCGTAGTTTTCGATAAAGAACTCGCCGTCTCTTCCGGTGTAAAAGGTTATCCACCTGCCATCGTAATCCATGGCTACCTTGGAGTATTCGACAGGTTTGACCGTGCCGTCGAGCCTTACCTTGAGCAGCCCCATGAAACCCTGTATCCTCTGTACGACGAAGTCCACGCACGAGCCGCTCCTGTACGGCGGCGAGACGTACCTTGCCGTGACAGGGGTGTAGTATTCCACCGGAATGTCCTTGTTCTCTATGCGTATCTCGTTGTTGTAGTAAGAGTTGAGCGCAGGGATGAATACGAGCCCCCTGGGGTTAGTCCTACCCACAAGCTGATTGTTGGCGTAGACCCGCACCCCCTCAAGATCACCTACATTCACGAGTCCGAAGCTGTCGTATACGGGACGGGTAGGGCCCAGGGTATCTCCTGCGTATACTACCGCACCGAATGCGCTGAACCTGTAGGTGTCTTCAGTGAGCCTGTCCGTGCTCCGCCTTGTATGCTCGGCCCGCAGGATGCCGTATTTTGCGTTATATTGAACGTAGGGGTTGAAGGTATACGTGGTTTCAGTACGTGACTCATCCCGCTCCACGTAGACCCTGCCTCCATAGCCCTCCCCGAGCGGCGGGTTCTTCTGCGCCTGGAAGGTCTGTGAACTTCTATCCTTTGTGAGCTTGTGGCCCGCCGAGACATAGGAGTCCCGGCCGGGGTAATAGTTCAGCACAACAAGCAGTTCGTTGCTCCGCTCGTCTTCCTTGACCCGCTTCATCCTCGTGGTCAGCACCAAGTTCCTGCCCAGCGCAACGGTGTAGTTGAGGGACGTTTCTCTTCTGTCTTTTGCATTGTACTTATTGGAGTAGCTCATGTTCAAGGCTATGTAGCCGGTATCCCTGGAGCCGTAGTTAATCCCTGCACCGAGCTCATACCTCGTGCGCACGGTCGCCTGTCTTGCGGCGACCGTCGTGTAACCCTTTGAGTAGCGGTTGAGGAATGCATGCGTGGCCATGGTTCTTCCGACGAAATCATGGGTCACCGAAAACCCCCTGCCGTACCTTCCTGTGTCACGGCTCGCGAGCACGGTAAGCGAAGCCACGCCGTAACGAGGCAGTATGTAGACCATTGCCGGGGAAAGATTCCAAAAGTTGCCGGTCACCTCCGCACCGGTCCCCACTGTAAGGGAATTTGTTACGCCGTAGTCATGGTAGCCGATGAATGTAAGATCACCGTACTCGTTACTCTCCGTACCAAAGCCTTCTCTTAAAAAGCCGATGGCGTAGGCATACTCGTGGAGCCCCTTGCCCAGGGCCTTGTCCGTAAAATAGAAGGGATAGACGAGCCTTGTCTCCCTGCCGAAGGGATCACGCAAGACGACGTCCACTACCCTTGAGCCCACGACCTGGTAGATATTGCCGAGCTCGAATTCTCCAGGTGAAATGGTCCCTGTCCTTATCCGCGTTCCGTCGATGTAGACCTCATAGTCGGACGGGAGCGTTACAAACCCCTGGATGTCGAGTGTCGGCTGCTTTATGAAGTACGGGTTTATCCTGTAGAGCTTCGTGTAGCTCACCCCCCCGAGGTTCAGTCTGCTCCCGAGTTCGCCTGAGGTTGCCACGAGATCACCCGCCACAAGCCTTGTAAGATCCGCTCTGTTGTCGTAAGTTATATTGCTCATAAGACGGGCGAAGTTCCTCTTGGACCTCTCCTTCGTGTAGATGGTATCCGTAAACAGGAGCAGGTCGCGGTACCTCACCCCGAGCTGGTTGGTAAGGGTGAGCCTTTTCAAGCTCAGCGAATCCCCTCCGGTATAGTTCAGTCCGTAATTCAAGAACACACTGGAATGGCGCGGCCGGAAGACCGTCATCTCCCTTATGGTCCTCAGGTCTATAGTCTGCTTCTTGAACAGCGCCGGATCCGCGGTGATCTCCAGTACGACATCCTTATCGTTGAAGTTAAACTCCACACCCCTGATCGAACCGAGCGAGAGGTACCTTTCGCCCTGGAATTCGACGACCGTTCCCTCCGGGCTCAGGATTCCCATTGCTTTGAGGTCCTCCTCCTTTACGAGGAAGTCAAGCTCATCCGTGACCACGACAAAGAAGTCTCCCTTGTCCTCATGGTTGAGGACGACACCGGCTACTATGGTTTCACCGGCGTACGAGCAACGAGGAGAGAAGTACGGAAAAAAACAAAGGAGTCCACACAAGAGAAATGATGTGGCGGTTTTAAGGAAAAAGGATGTGTATCCAGCATTCTTACGGCGAACACATTGACTTATCGACATCTAATCTACCGTCTAGGCTGAACCTATCCGTACTTACACTTACCCTCATCACCTTCAACCTACGACAGATGTCCGCTGGTATGGATACCGAATACTGCCTTGATACACCGTTGAGGAGGTACCATCCACCCAGTTCCCTGTCAAAGACCCTCTCTCCCAGCATATCTTCCCCGTATATACCGACTGAGCGGATCACGAAGTGGACATTCCCTGAATTCCTTACGACCGCCTTAAACACACCACCCTGAACCTCGATATCCTCAAGCTCTCCCTTCACGACCTCCCTGACGGGCTTCACGAACACCGGAATACCGAAGCGTATGTTTAGCACTACGGTGGTGCCGGCTCTCTCCTTTTCCACAGGGACCTCTTCCACGAACAGCCTGTAGGTCCTTTCCCTTTCAGAAGACGGCCTTTTCACCCCGACCCTGATCACCCTGGTCTCTTTCTTACCAACGACCATGAACCTGGGGAAAAAGATCAGGTCACCGGTCTCCTCATACCTGTCCTTACCGCTCTCATCCTGCATCCATTCGGATGCGCTGATACGCACCCTTAGCTCCTCGTCACCGGTATTGATCACATTCACTATATCCGTCCTCGCCCCCCTGCTGAAGATTATCGCTATGGGCGTAACCCTGAATTCAGCAGCAGAGCAAATTGAAGGATACAGGGCGTAAAGAGCACCCAAGAGAGCCGAAGCGGCAAAACATTTACGTAGATACATATACATTGCATGCCCTTGGAGTATTTGAGGGTATTACGAGATGATCGAAGGAAAGACTACCTTGATGCGGACCTTTGTGGACAGCACCTGTTAAAGACCTTTATCAACGAAAATGCTGCAACGAGGAGGCAATAAGCACCCAGCCGCAAGCGGCGCCGCGCGGGATAAAAAAACATCCACACGGCCATCACGAGCAGGCTCCTTAGCCTGTCATTTGAGCCCTGCTTTATCACATAGGCAACCTCGAAGCAAACTCCGCAGCTCACCTTAAACAAATCAATAAGCCCGAGGTTGTTGCGTCGTCTCCCGTCGCTTCTCTTGCGGCTTCGACTCTTCCTCGTTGTGAAGTCAAGAAACGATCCTTCAGGGCCCCTTTTTGAAGCTCCCCACGGCAGGTTGAGGGAGTGCGCCTGCTGCCATGCCTCCTTCTCAGTCCAGCCACAGGCACGTTGCAAAGCGCACGCATTACAACCCCGTCTAAACAACAAAAAAGGGATGAACAGAGCTCCATGGTGCTCCACATCCCTTGGCTGTGTTTCTATGTACTTGCCTTCAGCCGATGTTACGGGTTGATGGTCAGCGTTATGGTATCCGAGTATGAACCAGCCGGAACCGAGGTATAGTCACTCTCAAGGACAGTACCAGACAGATCAAGGGTTATCGGACTTCCTACTCCGTTACCCGTCCCGGTAGAGGTATACGAGATACTGTAGTTGATATAGTTTCCAGAACCGTCGGAAAGCCTCGGTGTACCTGCTACCACCTCGTTCAACCCGTCATCATCGGTGATAGTGTAAGTGGTGTTCTTCGTGCACCAGAACTCGGGCTGAGGACTCGCGTTAACCGTAACGTCACCGCTCGTCAGTGAACCGAAGTCAAGGGTACCTCCGCTGTTGAATTTGCATGTACCAACCACCGTAGCCGAGACAGATACTGTGGCTGTATCGGATGCATGAGCGATACCACTTACCCCTGCAACCAGCAACATCGCTGAAAGCGCCCAGCACAGCATCCTTTTCATGTTGCTCACCCCCTATAACGAACTCTTCACATTCCCCTGTTTATATTATGGTGCACCGCCCGCCTTCTGTCAAGCTTAGGTGTAACACCTGCAACCCTTAGACACACCGATCACAGGAAGTTTACTCGTGCTTCATGAAAAACGGACGCTCAACAAGACGCTTAGACCGCAACGAGGCGTGAACTGACAGGCGCGCTCCTATTACCTTTTAACCTTTACCTTTAACCTTGACGGGATGACGACAAAACAGCCTCTCATTTATACGGGATCATCGGGGCCAGCCGAACCTTCGGTAACGTCAAATATTTTGTGTCATAAGGAAAGGGGCAGCGGTTCGTTGTTTTTTGTTTTCATAGGTAAAGACTGCGTATAGTATTCTTTCGATGCTCGTTCTGTCGCTGAAGACCCCCATGGGTCTTGTCCTCCTACGTACCTCC
>WGEY01000106.1 GCA_015492495.1 Deltaproteobacteria bacterium
ACCGTATCCTGCATGGCTTCCTTCCACACGATTTTTCTGAAATGATCCCAGATGTTTTTCTATCATAACATATCTTTCACCGGTAAATAAAGCCACACCCCGAACCAGATCGGCCGGTGAACACCCGCTGAAAAGTTTTCTCGAAAAGATGCTGAATAAGAAAATAGGCCCGGTGGCGCTCTTTCAGGCGGTCGGGACCTTTAATGCCGCAAACGGCTTTCAGGCCCGGTGCATCGTCTCCACGCGGAATATCAGGGAGCCGGAGGTACGTAGCCCCTGTCTTACTATTAATGAAAGGAGGGTAAATATCTATGGATTCGAAGCTGAATTGTGGGGAGGTCAAGAACTGCGGCAGGGAACCCGGAGGGCGAAGGTTGCCGAGCTGGGCGTCTGTCCGGCGGTCGTCGATACCTCCAGTAACGGGCTGAACCGAGGAAAGAACGGAGGCCGGATGTGTCGGGCGATCACCGGGACATTCTGCGGCGGACAGGTCCAGGGCTCATTCACGCCCTCGGTCAGTGAATGAACTGGAGGGGACGCGGAAGACAACGGGTATTGTGATTAAAGTGCGTAGCGAGCGCCTGTCTGCGTGCGGATACGCAGAGGCAGGCATTCCGCGCAACTTATTGCGGGGAATCTTCAACCGGTCTCCGGTGGTCCGTTTACAGACCACCGGCCTTGAAGTATCAGTATATTTCGTTGAAGAGGCTCAAGATATGCGGAGCCACCTGCTTCTTCCTTGACAGGACGTCCTTGAGCTCGTAGACGCCCTCTTCAAGCCGGGGATATTCAAGGCTGTCGATGATCTCCTTCTCGCCCACGGCCAGGAGCAGGGAGGTCCCGTAGGTTATGTCCGTGACAAGAAGGGCCGAGAAGGAGAGCCCCAACCGTTCCCCGGTCCTTCGCAGCTCCTCCCGGAGCCTTTCCTTTTCCTCATAGAACTCGTTGAACCCTATGGTCTCCACCTGGCCTATGCCGAACCTCCTGCCCTTGGCCTCGTATGTCTTGAAGTCGTCGTTGATCACGGCCTCGGGGCCCCTGTTTTTGAGGCTTGAGGTGGCGGCGAATATCTTCTGGCTGAAGTCCTTGCAGTTGAGGCCGGATATCTCCTCGAGCCAGGGAACCGTGGAGCGATCCTTGTCCGTGGTGGTGGGGGACCTGAGCGCAACCGTGTCGGATATCACCCCGGCGAGCAGAAGCGCCGCGGTCTTTTTCGGCATCCTGCGGCCCGACCTTCTGTACAGGTCGGATACAATGGTGGATGTGCTGCCCACGGGTTCGCATATGAAACGTATGGGGCTCGTGGTATGGAAGTTCCCGAGCCTGTGGTGGTCTACCACCTCGAGTATCTCCACTTCGTCCGCACCGTCGACCGCCTGAGAGAGCTCATTGTGGTCCACAAGTATTAGCCTTACGCCCGATGACTTCAGGAGGTCGCTCTTTGTGACCACGCCCTGCATCACGCCGTCCCCGCCGGTGACTATCACGCCCCGCTCACCGTACTTCTTGATGGTCCTCTTTATGTCCTCAACGAGGTCGTCGGGAGAGACCTTCTTGAAGTCGGTGTTGCAGATGGTGTAGGTGGGGGTGCTCAACCTCACGAGAAGGGCGGTGGTGGCGGAGTCGTAGGGCGATATGATTACAGTGACCCGTTTTTTCTTGGCCGCCTCTATGATGGATGCATCGACCCTGTGTCCTCCCGTGACGACGAGCAGGCCGACCCCTATGTCTACGGACAACGCCTGTATGTTCCCCCTGTCACCGACCACGACCGCGCACTCCCTCGGGTCGCTGCCGCTCAGGACCCTGAGGAACGAAGCCTTTTTCATGGCCCCGACGTAGACAGAGAAGCTGGTTTCGGTATCCCCTATGAAGTCCGTGACGAGCTCGCCCCCGGTGGTCTCGACTATGTTCCTTGCGCTGGTCAGGACCTTTGCGGAGCTTGCCGCCTCTATCTGGACGGTCTGCCACCTTGCCAGATCCATCAGCGTTATTACACCGCTGGGCCTTCCGTTTCCGTTCACGACCGGGACATACCGGATGTTTCTGTTTCTTATTATGTCCATGACCTTGAACAACGGCTCCTTCTCACCTACTGAGAAGACGTTGCGGGTCATTATGTCCCTCGCCCTGGGATAGACGTTCGATACGAACCTCGGCGGCTGGACGTCCAGATACTCCAGGATGAACGAGGTCTGGGGATTGAGATCGCCGGCCCGTGCGGCCACCACCCCTTCCATGCCCTCGGCCTTTCTGAGCTCCGCGAGCGCAAGCGCCGAGCACACGGAGTCCGTGTCAGGGTTTTTGTGGCCTATGACGTATGTGATCCCTCTTTCCATGGCCCTTGTCATCCTTTGAGCCCGGGAACATATCGTGCAACGATTCCCGCGCAGCCTCAACATTATACGCGATAGACGCGGTTGGAGTCAAACACGTGAGAGACTGTTCGTGTTCGTGATCCGGCCGGAGCCGTTTGCGGAAGTAAGTACCGGAACGCAAAATACTGCTGAAGTGTTTTTACAGAACGGGATCGATGCGCCCTCGACATCCGGTCGGGGGCCGTTTGTAGTCAGCGGAGATCCTGTAGGCGCAAGTCGCGGCGGAAGCATTTTCTGTACCGAATGGAATCAAACCGTCCTTGACGGCTTCCGGGGGACGTTTTAGTCCGGTAGATATCCTTGGGACAGTAGGTGTAC
>WGEY01000107.1 GCA_015492495.1 Deltaproteobacteria bacterium
AGCACAGGACCTTGGGGTCGAGCTTACGAACAACAAGAAGAGACATTGAGCCTGTGAGGGGTGGATGCCGCATCCGGTGCGTACAGGCAGGCCTCCTTTCCTGCAAACCCCAGTTTTGACACCCGACATGCAAGGGCCGGCGTATTGCCGGCCCTTCTTGACACGTAAACCTCGTGTGCTATAATCCATTTCACCCAATATTGTGCAGGTCCGCGAAGACACACCACGGGCTTTTGTCCTGTACTCGTCCGGGAGGTGCGAAGCAGTGTGCGACGACATCACCGCGGCCGAGAGGGCCTCAACCGCACTTGACGGTTTGACGCAGAGCGCTTCTCAACCCCGATCCCCCATAAGCTGCAGTTTTTTCCCAAAAGTGTCTTGCATTGAAACGCCTTCCACCGCGGATAAATCACGGATCTTTGTCGGGGCCTCGCACTTGAAGGCTCCGCGTAACCTCCGGACAACGGATCGGCCGTGGTCGTGGAGGTCCTGTACCTCAGCAGGATCGAATGTTTTTTTGCGATGGGGGCTCCTCGAGTGATGCGCCGCGGCAAGGCCGGCAATGATGGGTCGTTCTTCCTTGCGGCGTTAAGGCGCTGATTTGTCATAGGCCCGCTCCTTCTTTTTAGTCCCGCGTACTCTATGGCGAGTATTAAAGTATTTAAGCCGTGGACCCGTTATGAAATGGATAGTGGATAATATTACCACCACCTTCAGTGAAACGGATATGCATGGTGAGGAGAGGATGAAACCGGAACACCTTGAAGAAGTGGCCGAGCTTCGCAGGCGCCTGGCCGAGCTCGGAAGCTCGGTGGCGAGCCAGCGGCTGGCCGCGGCCCAGGAACAG
The DNA here is from genome assembly GCA_015492495.1 of Deltaproteobacteria bacterium. Taxonomy (GTDB): domain Bacteria; phylum Desulfobacterota; class GWC2-55-46; order GWC2-55-46; family DRQE01; genus S146-62. Next base: position 848 of record WGEY01000107.1, read on the forward strand.
GAGCTCCTTAAGTATAAGGCGCTCTTCGACAACATCTCCGACCTGGCGTATATCTGCGACACAGAGGGTAAGATCCTTTACGTGAACAAGGCCTTCGAAAGGCTCACCGGCTACAGTACCGAGGAGTTCATCGGAAGGAGCTTTGACATCCTCCTCAGTGAAAGGGACCGTGAGATAGCGAGGGAGGTGCACAGCGCGACACTGAGGGGGGAACGCCCGCAGTACGAGCTCTGCTTCAAGGACACGGGCATACTGTGCGAGTACAAGAACATGCCGCTCAAGGACCAGCAGGGGAGGATAATTGGGGTCGCCGGTATAGCCAGGGACATCACCGAGCACAGGCGCACCGAAGAGGCGCTGCGCGAGTCCGAGGAGAGGTACCGCAGCCTCTTCGAAGAGTCCAAGGACACGGTCTTCATAAGCTCCCCCGACGGGAACTTCCTCGACATCAATCCGGCCGGGCTGGAGCTCTTCGGTTACTCCTCCAAAGAGGAGTTCATGGCCGTGGACATCGACAGGGATATATACCTCGACCCTGCGGACAGGAAGAGGTTCATGGAGGAGATAAACAGGCACGGCTTTGTCAAGGACTTCGAGGTGGTCCTCAAGAGGAAGGACGGGGCGGAGATAATCGCCAGTATCACGGCCAACACCGTCCATGGAAAGGACGGTAAGGTCGTTGCGTACCGAGGCATCCTCAGGGACATGACCGAGTGCAAGAGGCTAGAGGCCCAGCTCATCCACGCACAGAAGATGGAGGCGGTGGGAGAGCTTACAGGCGGTATCGCGCATGACTTCAACAACATACTGACCACCATAATGGGATATGCGGACATGCTCAACATGAAGCTCGGAGGAGGGGATCCGCTCAAGGTATACGTGGAGCAGATACTCAATGCGACCGAGAGGGCCAAGAACCTCACACAGGGGCTGCTTGCCTTCAGCCGCAAGCAGATAATAGATCTGAAGCCCGTGAACATCAACGAGGTCATAAGCAGCTTCGAAAAACTCCTCTCTAGGGTCATAGGCGAAGACATCGAGTTCATGGTCTCCCTGGCCGACGAGGATCTGACCGTCATGGCGGACAGCGTCCAGATAGAGCAGGTGCTGGTGAACCTCGCAACCAACGCAAGGGACGCCATGCCGGACGGCGGTCTTCTCACTGTATGCACCGAGTACGCGGAGATCGACGACGAGTTCATAAAGGCCCACGGCTACGGCGAGAGGGGTCCCTACGCCTGCATCACGGTCACGGACACCGGCGTGGGCATGAGCGAGGAGACCTGCAAGAAGATATTCGAGCCGTTCTTTACGACGAAGGAGGTCGGCAAGGGCACGGGGCTGGGGCTCTCGATCGTGTACGGGATAGTGAAGCAGCACAACGGGTACATCGACGTCCACAGCCGTCCAGGGGAGATCACGGAGTTCAAGATATACCTGCCGCTTGTGGAATCAAAGGCGGGCAGGGAGGAACAGAGAACCGTTCCCGCCCCGGTCAGCGGCACCGAGACCGTGCTGGTGGCCGAGGACAGCGCCGAGCTCAGAACGCTTACCAAGATCGCGCTCGAGGAGTTCGGCTACAGGGTCATAGAGGCGGTGAACGGCGAGGATGCGGTGATCAAGTTCATGGAACACAGGGACGAGATAGAGCTCCTCATCCTGGATGTCATAATGCCGAGGAAGAACGGCAGGGAGGCGTACAGCGAGATCGCCAAGGAGGCGCCGGGTGTTAAGGTCATCTTTACAAGCGGCTACACCGAAGACATCATCGACAAGAAGCTTCTCGGCAAGAGAGGGTTGCACTTCGTCTCAAAGCCCGTCACCCCCAAGGAGCTTCTGAGAAAGGTAAGAGAGGTACTTGACGAGGGAGCCGACGGAGGATGAACGTCGGTTCTTGGCGAGGTTCGGTCCTGGTGAGGTGTTGCGTTCCGCCGGACAGCGCAGGATCTTCAAGGAATAAAGGCATGCCTTTTTATAATGGGTTAGTGAAAAGTATACATGCCCATATATGTCAACGGCACGAGGGCAGAGCGGTACTATGCCAGGTGTCGGCTTCATTGCCGAAAGCCCCTGCCGCGCCTCCTTGCTAGCAGCAATACGCCCATGCCGCCGCTGCCCACCAAAATGAGAGTTGACGGCTCAGGGACAGGGGTACTCGTGACCTCGAGGTGGTCGTTGCCGCAGTCCATGGTCCAGTGCAGGGTTACGGGCCCGCCGGCGTAGAGGCCCAGAAGGCTCATTTCAAAGCCGCCTTCCAGCACATGGGAGGTGCCTCCGTCGCTGTTGTTCGCAAACACCCCGGCACCGTATGCCCCGCCGAACGATGCAAGCCAAGTCCCCGAGGCATACTGGAACGGGTTGGACTCGGCGTGTGCGGAGTACTTTACGCCCTGCCAAGTCGAGACCTCGTAGAGGTCGAAGGTCACAACCCCGGAGGTTATGTTGAAGTCTATGGCGTATTCATAGAATCCGTCGCCGTCTACGTCCAGCGCCAGGTCACCGGGGTGGTAGGTTGTACCCTCGTATACAGAGCCGTTAGGAAGGTCGAAGCCTGTCTGGATGCCGAAGTAGATCTTATCTCCCACGGGCTTGAGCCCTATATACTCCACGTCAAACAGCTGTCCTCCGTATCCAGGTCCTACGTAGCCGCTGCCGCCCACACCGTCGTCAGCGGCATGGAAGCCTGCCCACTCAAGAGCTTCGTCAAATATTCCGTCAATGGTTATCGCCGATACTGCAGGAACGGATACGAGGCCTGTCAGAAGGAAAAAGAGCATGGCCAGCAGGCTCGGAAAGGCCCTTGGTTTTCTCATGATGTCGTCTCCCGGATGCTTGATTAAAGTTACTGTAAACAGATTCTTAGCCGGTGTTTTTTACATGCAACAACGGTGCCAAAAACGCCGGCATTTTTTCCTTCAGGCATAACATATTGAATTGAAAGATTTTTTTGAGATGGTCTCATTGTCGCGGTGACTCCCATTGTCCCGGTGGGTGTAAAGTCGTAAAAAAATTTACAGTTAATCGTTTGCACTTGTGACGGTTTTTCCTGTTGTCCAGTGCATTCCTCTTTAGTATCAATATGTTAGCTGTAAGCTGTGCCGGTTCTGGAATGTAAAATATACCGACACCCGCTGCGTCGGGCCATGGATGCGGCTGGCCGCCTGACCACGGTTTTACCTCATTATTTATCTTGAACCTGTATCGCGAGCGCACTTCTACCGGCTTGCTGCCGGGTTGGCGAGCGAATATAGGATATTTCCTTATGTTAGAAGATCCCCTGAGCCCACTGCAGGGGGTCTTCAATGATCGCCTGTCTGAACGCCCCGCCGCAGGTGCTGCAACTATTTCAGATAATATTTCATATTAGTTGTTGACAGGGTTATTCCGGTGTGTTATTAAGGTTAAAATTTTTTAATCGTCAAACCCTGTCATCAAGGTTCCACGTCACCGACGGCGGCCGGCACAGGCTCTATCACTTCGGCCATTAACTTCTTGTACAGTTCGGGATAAAGTGTATAGTCCGTCTTGCGAAAACACCTGAGGGGTAATCCGGATCCATGCGATACGACTTAAAGAGATGGCTCATAGCGGCCGTGTCCGTTTTTTTTATGTTTTTCATGGCCTTGCCAGCTGAGGTCAACGCGGTGCACAAGGGCGCCGGCGGGCTCACGTGCGGGCAGTGCCATACCATGCACAACAGCCAGGGGGGTAGCGGCCTCGGCGGGTCGGCCGGCGGTTCGATCATCCTTCTCAGGGCCGAGGTGAATTCAAGGGCCGAGATCCACAAGCTCTGCCTGCAGTGCCACGGCAGTAACGGCTCCATGGCCACAGTGGGACACCAGCCGCACGGCCAGCAGGCCCCGAAGGTCTACTCGACAGGGACATGGGACTTTACGACAGACCCGTTCAACAAGATAGGGGCCGGCGGCAACTTCTCGACCGAACTCGACGGCAACTGGGCGCTTACAACATCGGACTACCTCGGCTTCGGCCATTCCCTCGGTGCCACGAACGTCACACCGCCGGGAGGGGATACGGTCATACCCGAGTTCTCGTGCACCAACTGCCATGACCCGCACGGGACATCCAGCCCGAGTGATACGAAGATAAACATATTCAGAAACCTCAAGGTCTACGCAAGGGGCGCCGGCGCCAACAGTGGTGTAAAGTTCAAGAACGACCCCACCAAGCCCTACTACGAGATGCGCAGCTACGTCGGCGGGGTCAACGGTTCCTACTTCGGCGGCTCTGAGACCGATAACGCCGGGCAGGTCATATGGCCAGTTTACAGGGGGTCGCTTACCGGCAACCCGGTAACGGACAGCCCTAACAGCAACTCCTACGGCACAGGGTGGGACGGTGACGCCGGGGTCACCATGTCCAAGTGGTGCGCCCAGTGCCACGACAACTGGCACGAGGACTTTACCCCGACCAATCAGGCCCATGTCTACACACCCGGCGGACAGTACGACCTCGATCTTGACACGAGGAGGCATGCGGTTAACTCGATGATGCCGAGGGCGGCAGGGCCAGGCTGCGCAGCAAGCTGCCACATTTCGCTGCTCGACAGGACCAACTACAACACCGCCCTCATACAGGCCGGCAAGGGCCTTCCCGTTACGGCAAGCCAGTACTACTCGGCCAATGCGTATTATCTTCCGGAGTGCGGTGCGGCTGGCAACCCATCGTGCAGCGGTATGGACACGGACTACGGCGGCACCTCTGGCAACAACCACAAGGTCTTCTGCCTTACGTGCCACTTCGCCCACGGCGGACCCTACCGCGACAACCTGAGGTGGGACTACCTCGAGTCTGTCGCCTCTGGTGCGCAGTCACCGAACGGCATAGCCTCCAACCAGGGCTGCCAGCTCTGCCACAACAGATAGGCACGTTGTATTTGCACAACCTGTATCCTTTCACGGCGGACCCGCAGGCGATTGTCCGCCTTCCGAGAAGCAGCGTGAGAAGGCAACGTTCCTTGATAAAGAAGATCCTGATCCTTGCGGCCTTCCTCGGCCTTGCCGCGGCGCCGGGTGAGGCTCTTGCCGTCCATAAGGGGGCGGGCGGGCTCGTATGCGGCAACTGCCATACCATGCACAACAGCCAGGGGGGCACGGGGCTCGAGGGTAATCCTGGCGGCTCCTTGAGGCTTCTGCGCGGCTCTGTATCGTACGACGGAGAGGTCCACAAGTTCTGCCTGCAGTGCCATGGCGTTGGAGGCACCATGGCCGATGACAGCCACCCCCCCCACGGCCAGCAGGCGCCCAAGGTCTACGGAGGCTCGTCCATAAACTGGGACGAGACAAAGGACTTCTCCCAGATAGGCGCAGGCGGGGACTTTTTCATGGAGATTGATTCGAACTTCGACCTCACGCCGGCCGGCTCGCAGAACGCGCAGGGCTTCGGCCACAGCCTCGGGCTCATCGACCCGGAGCCGCCGGGCTACCCGTGGAGTTCTCCGTTTACGAACAACTTCACCTGCACCTCGTGCCATGATCCGCACGGCGCGCCCAAGACCTCGGCCACCATAGGATCGACCACCTACGAGAACTTTACCGTCATACGCGGCTACGGCATCAACACTTACAGGAACCTCAAGCTCTACGCCGTGTTCTTTCCCCCGTACTACGGCATCATGTCAGAGACGCGTAGCTGGGTGGGCGGTATTACCGGAAGCTACGGCGCATCCGGCTCGAACTACGTGCCCGAGTACGTGAACGGTGTGGCGGTATGGCCCGTCTACAGGGACGATCCCACTGTTGCGGCCAATAACAACGTCTACGACGGTGTGGGTGTAGAGGGGATGTCCGGGTTCTGCGCGCAGTGCCATATCCTGTGGCACGAAAACAGGGCGCCGGACTACGGTGAAGACAACATAGCCGGGGAGGACTGGAGAAGACACCCGGTGAACCACGTGATAAAGAGCACCGACGTCTCCGGGGCCGGCGTAGGCACCATAGACTGGAGCCACTACGACTCCATACCAGACGGCTACAAGCTGCCCGTGGCGAATGCCGCCACCGATCTTACTCAGGAGTTCTACTATGCAGACAGCGACAATGAGGACAAGGTCTTCTGCCTTTCCTGTCACTTCGCCCACGGCGGACCCTACCGCGACAACCTGAGGTGGGACTACCTTTCATCGGTCGGCGCGGGGTCGCAGACCCCGAACGCCATAGCCTCCAACCGGGGCTGCCAGATATGCCATAACAGGTGATACGCAGCACCCGCAGGCCCAGCCCTAACCCCGCGTGCGAATCGAAGCTTCCAGAGGGGATGCACCGGCTTTGGGTTTTCAAAATGACCGCCATTCAGCGGTATCAAATGGACTTTTGCGGCAGATGATTTTTCCCTTGACAAATACAATATATTGTAGTGTAATTGGCCAGAACACACAATATGGTGATTTTTTCTGGAATCGGAGTATTTGGTGAAGGGATCCCGAAAAACAGCGAAGGAGGCCGTGTGAGCATGGAGCAGAACCTACAGAATACAGAGTCCGGTAAGACCTTGCGCGACACTACGGCATCATCAAAGGGCAGGGCATCCGTCAACCATCATCGTGCCGCCAAAGAGGCCGGGAAGATAGGGCTGACCGATAACGCCAGGAAGGTCCTTGAGAGGAGGTACCTTAAAAAGGATCATCAGGGCAGGCCGGTCGAGACCCCTGAGGAGATGTTCTGGCGGGTGAGCCGTAACATCGCCGAGGCAGAGGTATTGTACGACCCTGACGCCGACACAGAGGCTGTGGCCGCTGAGTTCTACGAGATGATATCCTCACTTGAGTTCCTGCCGAACTCTCCGACCCTCATGAACGCCGGAAGGGAGCTTCAGCAGCTCTCCGCCTGTTTCGTGCTGCCCGTGGAGGACTCTATGGAGAGCATATTCGAGGCGCTGAAGCACACGGCCCTCATCCACAAGTCCGGCGGCGGCACGGGCTTCTCCTTTTCGTCGCTCAGGCCTTCGGGCGATGTCGTAGGCTCCACATCCGGCATATCCTCAGGGCCTGTCTCCTTCATGACGGTCTTTGACAGCGCAACAGAGGCCATAAAGCAGGGGGGCACCCGCAGGGGAGCGAACATGGGGATCCTCAGGATAGACCATCCTGACATCATGGACTTCATAACCTGCAAGGAGGACAACACTAGGCTCAACAACTTCAACATATCCGTCGCCATCACCGAGGAGTTCATGGAGGCGGTCGAGAACGGTACGGACTATCCGCTCAGGAACCCCAGGACATCCGAGACAATGGGAAGCCTGAACGCAAGGGAGGTCTTCAACAAGGTCGTCGGCATGGCCTGGAAGAACGGGGACCCTGGTATAATATTCATAGACAGGATAAACCGGGACAACCCTACCCCTCACGTGGGCACCATGGAGTCCACCAACCCCTGCGGCGAGCAGCCGCTCCTTCCGTACGAGTCCTGTAACCTCGGCTCGATCAACCTGAGCCGCATGCTGCATAGGAGTACGAACGGATCCGGATCCACAGGCTATGCGGTGGACTGGGCGAGGCTCGAGCGTGTGACCAAGAGGGCTGTCCACTTCCTCGACAACGTGATAGACATGAACCGCTACCCCATACCCGAGATAGAGAAGATGACGAAGGGTAACCGCAAGATAGGGTTGGGGGTGATGGGCTTTGCCGACATGCTCATAAGGCTCGGCATACCCTACAACTCCGAGCAGGCACTGGAGATGGCCGGGAAGGTGATGTCCTTTATCCAGCAGAAGGGCAGGGAGGCGTCGTGTGAGCTTGCCGCAAGGCGCGGCACCTTCCCGAACTTCGAGGGGTCCATATACGATACCGGAAGGGAGGAGGACAGGGTCAGGAACGCCACGGTCACGACCATAGCCCCCACCGGCACGATATCCATAATAGCAGGGTGCTCCTCGGGCATCGAGCCGCTCTTTGCCCTGGCCTTCACCCGTAACGTCATGGAGGGCACCGAGCTTCTGGAGGTGAACCCGCTCTTCGAGGATGTTCTCAGGGAAAGGGGGCTCTACAGTCCGGAGCTCATGAAGAAGGTCGCGGTCTCGGGCGGCATCAATGCCATGGCCGAGTTGCCCGATGACCTAAAGAGGATATTCGTGACCGCACACGACATTTCACCCGAGTGGCACATAAGGATGCAGGGTGTCTTTCAGAAGTACACGGACAACGCCGTCTCCAAGACCGTGAACTTCCCCAACGAGGCCACCGAGCAGGATGTCGCTGACGTCTACATGCTGGCCTACAGGCTCGGATGCAAGGGGGTCACCGTCTACAGGGACGGCTCGCGTGACGTCCAGGTGCTCACAAAGGGCAGTGAGAAGAAGGCGGCCGAGGCTGCATCAGAGGACCGGTCAGCCACCACACCCAAGCCCAGGGGCGAGGTGGCATTCGGTGTGACAAGGAAGATGAAGACGGGGTGCGGAAACCTCTACGTTACGGTCAACGAGGACGCCGAGGGCAGGCCGTTCGAGATATTCACTCAGATGGGCAAGGCCGGCGGGTGCGCCACCTCGCAGTGCGAGGCCATAGGGAGGATGGCCTCTCTTGCATTGAGGGGAGGAATACAGCCCGAGGAGATCGTAAGGCAGATGCGGGGCATAAGCTGCCACATGCCCGTGGGATACGGCGACAAGAAGGTTCTTTCCTGCTCCGACGCCATGGCGCAGGCCATGGAGTGGTACCTGGGCTTCAAAAGATCGACCGGAAACAACGCCCTCTTTCTCGGCGCACAGCCCGAGGCCGCAACCGAGGCACTCTCCTTCACCCTGCCCCGCGACATCTTGAAGCGCGGCGCGTGCCCTGACTGCGGGGGTACGGTGGAGCACTCAGACGGCTGTGTGGTCTGCAGGGGATGCGGATACACCGAGTGCGGATAGGGGCCGCCGACATTACGGATATTAGGGAGAGCCACCTCCCGACAGGCCCCTCGGGGCCTGTTTTTTTGCCGGATTTACAAACCGTGTTTTTATGGTAGACTGAAGACCATGTACGAGCTGACCATTGTAACCGGCTTTTCCTCGGCGCACAACCTCAGGGGATACGAGGGCGCCTGCGAGAGGCTTCACGGCCACAACTGGAAGGTGGAGGTCCACGTGGAGGTCGAACAGCTCGACCACATAGACATGGGCGTGGACTTCAAGCGCCTTAAGGCCGAGGCCGCGAGGGTGGTCGGTTACCTCGATCACAGGTACCTTAACGAGCTTCCACCGTTCGACAGGCTCAACACCACCGCCGAGAACATCGCAAGGTACATCTTCGACGAGCTCTCCCTTGCGCTCAACGACGGCAACGTACGGGTAAGAAAGGTAAGGGTCTGGGAGAGCGAGAATGCTTCCGCTGCGTACCGCGAGTAGGCATGAGAGGAAAGAGACTCAGAGACGTCCAGAGCGAGCCCGACGCAAGGCGGATAGACATCGACAAGGTGGGGGTCAAGGACATACGCTATCCAATCGTGGTCCTCGACAAGAGGAACGAGACCCAGCACACCGTGGCCTCGGTCAACATGTACGTCGACCTGCCGCACCACTTCAAGGGCACCCACATGAGCCGTTTCATCGAGATACTGAACGAGCACCGCGGCGAGATAACGGTCAAGAACTTCCCGGAGATCCTCGACAGGATGAAGAAGAGGTTTGACGCCTCCACCGCCCACCTCGAGGTGGAGTTTCCTTACTTTATAGAGAAGTCCGCGCCGGTTTCCCGCTCCAGGGGGCTCATGGAGTACAGGTGCAGGTTTTCCGGGGCGCTCGGCGAGGGACTGGACTTCGTGCTCGAGGTCATGGTGCCGGTCCTGACGCTGTGTCCGTGTTCGAAGGAGATAAGCTCGAGGGGCGCGCACAACCAGAGGGGTATCGTCAGGGTGGGGATCCGCTTCAGGGGCTTCGTGTGGATAGAGGACATCATCGAGGTCGTGGAGATGTCCGCAAGCAGCCCGGTCTACTCGCTTCTCAAGCGTACGGACGAGAAGTTCGTAACCGAGCACGCCTACGACAACCCCATGTTCGTGGAGGATGTGGTCCGGGAGACGGCTTTGAACCTCGGAAGGGTCGAGGGTGTCATCTGGGCGAGGATAGAGGCCGAGAACTGGGAGTCCATCCACAACCACAGCGCATACGCATGTCTGGAAAGGAACTACCTGGAAGGCTGAGACGGTCCGTTGCAGGCCCACTGACCGTGGATGATGGTACCCAAGGGATCAGTCGAGCTCCAGTATCTCCTTGATCTTTGTCTTGAGCTCTTCGCCCCAGAAGGGGTTGCCCTTCTGCACGAAGCCCTTGACGTTCAGGTCGAACCACTTGGGGTCCAGCACGAGGTCGTCTATTATGTCCTTGCCCGTGGTTATGATCGCCGGTACATTCCTGCCCGACTCGACCATCTTCCTCAGAACGTCCTCGCCGTCGAGCCTGCTTTCCGGGTTGTCCGGATCCCTGAGGTGCAGGTCGGCTATGACGAGGCTGAACTCGTCCTTTTCGAACCTCTCGACCGCGTCTTCACCGCTGGAGGCCGTAACGAGCCTTATGGGGACCTCCGAGAGCGTGCTTTCGGCGATGGCTATTGAGAGCCTGTCGTCGTCAATGAAAAGGACCTTCGCCTTCGGGGCCTCGGCCTCTTCCTTGGTCGCGGCCTCGACCTTCGCCGCCTCTACCCCGGCCACCTCGACCCCGTCCACACCCTTTTTCACGATGAAGCGCTCGCCGCACCTTATGCAGTTGATCTCCTCGCCCGCTCCCCATTCCGTGAGCATTCCGACGGGTATCCAGAGCCTGAAGCTCGCACCGCACGCCGAGCACCTTATTTCAACGGGTTCCTTACGTGGCATCTCGAAACCGGTACACCTGCATGGACGGTCTCTTGCCCGTCGCGGCCGCCTTTGTCAGTGCCGCAAACACCGGTCTATATCGCAGGTCGTGTACTATGGAAACTCTTACTTATTGCTTTTTGATGTCGCCCTTGGGGTGAGCCGAAGCCCCGAGTGAAGCGAAGGGGCTTGCTACGAAGCAATCTCTAAGTGTTTGATTTTACTAAAAACGAGATTGCTTCGCTGCGCTCGCAATGACGAAACAGGCAATAAATCAGAGTTTCCTTAATATTAATGTTGATCTCCCCGCGGAGATCGAAGCTTCCGGTGCAGGCTGCAGGAAAGGCCGCCGTGCCGGACGTGTATCTTAAGTGTTCTGATCCTCTCACAGGTAACACATACGTCGGCACACAAGTGATCAACAGCCTGCGTGCATTTCGAGTGTAACTTAAATACTTTTCGTAGTCAACCTCCACAGCTTGGAGTGCAGCTACGCGGCACTGGGGGCTCACATGCCCCTGTGCATGGTCCCTGCGTGTATTTATCCGCCCATTCTCTTGACAAGGAAGTTGTATTTGATATATTGACTTGGATGAAAGTGGTTGCCTTTATCCCCGCCAGGTTCGGCTCGACACGCCTCGAGGGCAAGCCCCTGATGGATATAAAAGGCAAACCCATGGTCCAGCACGTATACGAGCGTGTCGCAAGGGCCGAGACCTTGAGCGACGTTACCGTCGCCACCGATGACGAGAGGATAAAGAGGGCCGTTGAGGCGTTCGGCGCGAAGGCGGTGATGACCTCACGGACCTGCAGGACCGGCACCGAGAGGGTGGCCGAGGCGGCAACGGGGGTTGAGGCGGATATTGTGGTAAACGTCCAGGGAGACGAACCCCTCATCGATCCGGCCCTCGTCGACGATGTCGTAAGGCCCTTGATGGACGATCCGGAGCTTTCGCTGTCCACGCCCGCAACCATTATAGACAACCCCGATGAGTTCAGAGACCCTAACGTGGTGAAGGTCGTGGTGGACACAAGAGGCAATGCGCTTTATTTTTCCAGAAGCCCTATTCCGTATCACAGGCACCCCTCCGGGGGACCCCTTTCCACGGCGTACAAGCATATAGGACTCTATGTGTACAGGAAGGATGTTCTGTTGAGGCTCGCCGCAATGCCGCCGACACCGCTGGAGGAGGCCGAGTCGCTCGAACAATTGCGCGCCCTCGAGAACGGCTTCAGGATAAGGGTCGTTAAAACCTCCTACAACCCTGCCTCCGTGGACACGCCCGAAGACCTCGACAGGGTAAGGGGGATGTTCTGAGCACGTACTTCCATCATAATGGCTGAACGTAGAAAACACCTGAAGACCAAGTTCATATTCGTGACCGGTGGTGTTGTCTCCTCGCTCGGAAAGGGGATCGCAAGCGCCTCCATCGGGGCGCTCCTTGAGTCACGCGGCCTCGCCATAACGCTTCAGAAGCTCGATCCCTACATAAACGTGGACCCGGGCACCATGAGCCCGTTTCAGCACGGCGAGGTCTTCGTGACGGACGACGGCGCCGAGACTGACCTCGACCTGGGCCACTACGAGAGGTTCACCTCCGCCCGCCTCACCACCCGCAACAACTTCACGACCGGCCAGATATACGACTCCATCATAAAGAAGGAGCGCAGGGGCGATTACCTCGGAGGAACCGTCCAGGTCGTCCCCCATGTCACCGACGAGATCAAGTCCAACATCCTGGCCCTTGCCGACGGGGTGGACGTTGCGATCGTCGAGATAGGCGGGACCGTGGGCGACATAGAGAGCCTTCCGTTTCTCGAGGCCATAAGGCAGTTGAGGTTCGACCTCGGCAAGGAGAACGTCCTGTACATACATCTGACGCTCGTGCCCTACATAGCCACGGCAAGGGAGCTCAAGACAAAGCCCACCCAGCACAGCGTGAACAAGCTGCGCGAGATAGGTATCCAGCCGGACATCCTCCTTTGCAGGAGCGACAGGGAGATCTCTGCAGAGCTCAAGGCGAAGATCGCGCTTTTCTGCAACGTTGAAAAGGATGCGGTCATATCGGCCCAGGACGTGGAGAGCGTCTACGAGGTCCCGCTGGTGCTGCACCGCCAGGGGCTTGACGAGAAGATCGTGAGCCTCCTCAATATCTGGACCGGTGCGCCGAAGCTCGAACAGTGGGAGAGGATAGCAAGGAAGATAGAGAGGCCGCGCCACGAGGTGACCATAGGGATAGTGGGAAAGTACGTAAACCTCCAGGACTCCTACAAGAGCCTCCACGAAGCGCTCATCCACGGAGGGTTGGCCAACAACTGCCGCGTCAACCTCAAGTACATAGACTCTGAGGAGGTGGAGAAGAAGGGAGCCTCTTCGCTCCTTTCCGATGTCGACGGCGTCCTGGTCCCCGGCGGCTTCGGAAGCCGGGGCGTGGAGGGAAAGATAAGCGCCATACGTTACGCCAGGGAGAACAGAAAACCCTTCTTCGGCATCTGCCTGGGCATGCAGATGGCGGTGGTAGAGATCGCGAGGCACCTAGCCCACTTGAACGGTGCGAACTCCGCTGAGTTCGCACCAGAGACCCCGTACCCTGTGGTCGATCTCATGGAGGAGCAGAAGGGTGTTGAGAAAAAGGGCGGGACCATGAGGCTCGGTGCCTATCCGTGTGTCTTGAGGAAGGGGTCGAAGGCCCACAAGGCATACGGCACGATCGAGATATCCGAAAGGCATCGCCACCGCTACGAGGTCAACAACGAGCTTCGCGGCGAACTGGAAAAGGCCGGTGTCGAGTTCAGCGGGCTCAGCCCGGACGGAAACCTTGTCGAGATAATGGAGTTTCCGGACCACCCCTGGTTCGTGGGGTGCCAGTTCCACCCGGAGTTCAAGAGCCGCCCGGTCTCACCCCATCCGCTCTTCCGCGACTTCGTGAAGGCCGTTCTCAGGGAGAAGGCCGGAGGGGCTGGGGCCGGGAAAGGCGGAAAGAAGGGCAAGGCGGGGAGGGGTACGCGCCGCGGGTCCCGGTGACGGTGTGCAGTGGGGCTTCAGGGTCCCGGGTGCGGTGGAGGCGGTCAATCAATTTCTAAGGAAACTCTGATTAATTCGTCTAACAGAGGAGCTAAGCGACGAAGCAATCTCTAAGTGTTTGATTTTACTAAAAACGAGATTGATATTATGAAGAAGCCACCTCCCGAGGGTTTACATTCCTGGTAGAATGTATCCCAAACAACTAAGGGTTTGCATTCCTGCTGAATGCATCCCAACA
>WGEY01000108.1 GCA_015492495.1 Deltaproteobacteria bacterium
ACCTTCCACCGGAGGGGTGGGCTCCGGAAGGTACTTTACTTTTACCTGGATGACGTCTCCGGGACTGAAAAGTTTTAGTGGATCTACAACGCTGCCTCCGTCCGGCTCGCCGGTGGGGTTGTAGAGCCTCGCCCAGGCGAAGTCCGGGTACCTTATTATGCCGCGGCGGTTTCCTATGGCGACGTTTATAACCCTTCTCTTTGAATCAAGCGAGGTTATGACCCCCTGGTATATTCCTCCTACTTCTATGGGTCTCTTGAGGAGCCTTCTTTCGGCCTCCCTGATGAAGGCCTCGATATCCTCGGGCGAGTCAAGGGTCATTACGGGACCGCGGTAACCCCTTCTCTTGTCATAGGCCCTCAGCCCGTAGCTTACGGCCTCGTTGGCGGCCTTCTGAAGCTCCACATCCATGGTGGTGTATATGTGTAGTCCGCCCTTGTACAGGAGCGTGTCCCCGTACTTCTCCTCTATGTACCTCCTTACATGCTCTGTGAAGTAGGGGCCCACCCAGAGGGTACGGAGTTTTTTGGGTTTCAGGATGATGTTCTCGTTCAGGGCGTCCTCGGCCTGCTTGCGTGTTATGAACCTCTCTTCCACCATCCTGGTTAAGACGAACTCCTGGCGGGCCTTGGCAAGCTCTGGGTTGTGGTAGGGTGAGTATCTGCTCGGCGCTTTGGGGAGTCCGGCCAAGAGCGCTGACTCTGCGATGCTGAGCTCGCTTACGTCCTTGCCGAAGTAGGTCTCCGCCGCGGCCTGCACGCCGTAGGCCCCGTTGCCGAAGTATATCTGGTTCAGGTAGAGGTAGAGGATATCTTTCTTTGAGAGGCGCTTTTCTATCCTGTAGGCGAGGATCGCCTCGCGGATCTTTCTCGATAGCCTTCTTTCCGGCGTGAGGAAGAAGCTTTTTGCCACTTGCTGGGTTATGGTCGAGCCGCCCTGTACTATCTTTCCCGCGCTCAGGTTCTTGTAGAACGCCCTTATGATACTCAGGTAGTCTATCCCCTTGTGCTCGAAGAACTTTGCATCCTCCGCGGCCAGGAATGCCTGGATGAGGTGCTCGGGCATTCTCTGTAGCGAAACCACGATCCTGCGCTCCACGTAGAACTCGCCGATGACCTCGCCGTTGCGTGCGTATACCTTTGTTATGAGGTTGGGGCGGTACTCCTCGAGGGCCTCTACAGTGGGCAGGTCCTTTGTGAAGAGGATGTAGAAGAACGCTCCCCCGAGTACCAGGAGAATGAATATGGAGGCCAGTGTGTATAGGAGGAGTCTGCGAAGGCGCATAACAGGAGAAATATAACAGAATTCAGGTCCTTAGGCAAGATAAAGAAGGCGTTGTGGTAATTCGACGATACCTGGACCTTCATTTGTCATTCGACAGGTAGGTTGCCGTGGTGCCCTTTCCTGTATTCTGTTGAAAATTTAGGTGTTTTAAGCTAAATTAGTATTATCATGGTCAGACTCGAAGATATCCTCGATAAAGTGGCATCCTACAGCCCGTCGGCTGACCTGGAGATCATAAAAAGGGCTTATGTCTTTTCCGCAAAGGCCCACGACGGCCAGAACCGCCTGTCCGGAGAGCCCTATCTGTGTCATCCCCTTGAAGTTGCGTTGCTCCTTGCCGACTGGAAGATGGACGCCTCCGTGGTGGCCACCGGACTCCTGCATGATACCGTAGAGGATACGCATACCACGATCGAAAGGATTGAAGAGCTCTTCGGCGGTGAGGTGGCGGTGCTCGTGGACGGGCTCACCAAGTTGGGGCGTATCACCTTCGAAAAGAAAGAGGATCGTGAGGCGGAGAACTTCCGCAAGATGATACTCGCCATGGCGAAGGACATGAGGGTGGTGCTGATAAAGCTCGCCGACAGGCTTCACAACATGAGGACCCTCGATGCACTTGGCACGCAGAAACAGATCAAGATAGCCCGCGAAACCCTAGACATCTATGCCCCGCTTGCACACAGGCTCGGGATGGGGTGGATCAAGGTGGAGCTCGAGGACCTGGCTTTCAAGTACCTGGATCCGGAAAAGTACAGCTGGCTCGAGGCCCTCGTCCTGAAGGAAAAGGGCAAGAGGGAGGCCTTCATATCCAAGGTGCAGGATATCATAAAGGGCAAGCTCAAGGAGCTCGAGATAGAAGGCGAGGTGACCGGCAGGATCAAGCACCTCTACAGCATCTACAGGAAGATGGCGGAGCAGGACGTGGAGTTCGAGAACATCCACGATATCATAGCCTTCAGGATCATTGTGCCGCATGTAAGGGACTGTTATGCAGCCCTCGGTATTATGCATTCCGCATGGAAACCGGTGCCAGGAAGGTTCAAGGATTACATAGCCATCCCAAAGTCGAACGGGTACAAATCGCTGCATACGACGGTCGTGGGACCCGACGGTGAACGGATGGAGATACAGATACGGACAGAGGAGATGCACAGGGTCGCTGAGTACGGGGTGGCCGCGCACTGGAAGTACAAGGAGGGCGACGCCTCCATGAGCAAGCATGACAAGAGCTTTTCCTGGCTCAGGCAACTGCTGGAATGGCAGCGGGACCTTACCGACTCCTTCGAGTTTCTCGAGACACTGAAGATCGACCTCTTTCCCGAGGATGTCTTTGTCTTTACGCCCAAGGGGGACATAAAGGTCTTCCCGGCAGGCGCGACACCGGTGGACTTCGCCTACAACATCCATACGGACGTTGGACACAGGTGCACCGGTGCGAAGGTGAACGGAAAGCTGGTTCCCCTGAAGCAGCCGCTCAACAACGGTGATGTGGTGGAGATCATCACGTCGAAGCAGCATAAACCCAACAGGGACTGGCTCCAGTTCGTGGTTACCTCAAGGGCAAAGGCCCGGATAAGGCAGTGGATAAAGACCGAGGAGAGGGAGAAGAGCCTGGAGATAGGCAGGGAGATGTGCGAAAAGATCTTCAAGAAGTACGATATCGACTTTTCAAAGCTTCTAAGATCCGGGGAGATCGAGAGGATAGCCAGAGAGGAGTTCAAGCTCGGCAGCGTGGACAACCTGCTCGTAAACATCGGCTACGGCAAGATCCCGGTCCTCCAGGTCCTTTCCACGCTTCTTCCGTCAAAGAAGCTTGCTGCCAGGGATCAGAAAAGGAGCTTCACTCTGCGTAACGTCTTTCAGAGGTTCAAGGGGCAGCCGAAGCGGCCCAAGTCCGGGGTGCTGATAAAGGGTGTGGAGGACGTGCTGGTAAGGTTCGCCAAGTGCTGTAACCCGCTGCCCGGCGATGACATAGTCGGTTTCGTGACACAGGGGCAGGGTGTATCGGTTCATTTGAGCGGTTGTCCGAACATGATCGATGTGGACAAGGAAAGAAGGATCGACGTTGAGTGGGAAAAGGACGCCAAGGTGTCGAGGCCTGTGAAGATAGAGGTGATATGCAAGGACGAAAAGGGGCTCCTTGCCGAGATGAGCAACGCCATAAAGAACGCGGATGCCAACATTTCGAGCGCCGAGATAAGGACCACACCGGACAACCGGGCCGTGTGCACCTTTGAGATAGGTGTGAGGAGCATAGAGCATCTGAAGGGTATCATGAGGTCTATACAGAAGGTCAAGAAGGTCATAAAGGTCGAGAGGGTAAGAAGCGACATAACGGTGAGCGACGCAAAGAGGTTCGTGGGGATCTGACGTTCCATCCGGGCCTCTCAGCAGGTGCTTCATGAGAAAAAGAGAGATAAGGAGCGATGGTGCGCCTTCTGCCATAGGGCCGTACTCCCAGGGTGTAAGGGCCGGGGGGCTTGTGTTCATTTCGGGCCAGATACCTGTCGATCCTTCAACAGGAGAGCTTGTAGACGGGGGCGTCGGCGAGCAGACCAGGCGGGCCCTGGAGAACCTCGGGGCTGTCCTTGAGGCGGCCGGCGCCGGCTTTGATCACGTGGTCAGGACAACCGTCTACATGACGGATATCTCCATCTTCAAGGAGATGAACAAAGTGTACGGAGAGTTTTTCTCCCCTCCGTACCCCGCAAGGGCCACGGTCGAGGTGAGTCGCCTGCCCAAGGGGGCGGCTGTGGAGATAGATGCCGTGGCGCTGGTTGAAGATGCGTGAGAAGGTGCGCTGACACCAATCTAGATGTGTATTAAAACGGTGCCTGTTGCAGAGGGGCGTCTCTTTTGCGGCTTATATCGTCTTACATCGTCCGTAGGGGGATGTAGTTACCAAAGAAGGGACGGTCTTTACAAGACGCACCGCTGGTGCCTGTCTGCGTGCGGATACGCACAGGCAGGCATTGCCGCGGTGAGCTTCAAAATGCACTGCAGTAGGTAGAGCAGTAGGAAATAGGGGCTATCTCTCCTTACGGGCAGCCATAGAGAGGTTTTTTTTGAGCAAGGTGGACGGTCATGTCCGCTCTCGGTACACCCCTTGACAGCCGTTAAGCCGTTACATCAAGCGGCCTTGGTCACGGCACCGGAGCGTATGCAACGGGTGCATGCCCTGACGGTCTTCGTCCTTCCGTTCATCGTGACCTTGACCTTCTGAAGGTTAGGGTTCCATCTTCTTCTGGTCTTGTTGTGCGCGTGGCTCACGTTGTTGCCCGTCACCGGGCCCTTTCCGCAGACTTCACATTTGGCGGCCATTCTTATTTATACCTCCTTCAATCATGCACACAGCGGGCGCCTGTGCGCCGCAATCACTGCACAGGCAGGCATTCCAGCAGAAAGCCGTGTTTCCCGTACCTTGAGTGCCAGCTTGCCGATATAACCTATAATCAATATCACACTTCGTCGGTCGGTGCAAGGAAAATTCTCTAAACGGACGTGCGGGATGGCGCCTTTTCGTGTGCGGTGTGGACTTACAGTAGATACGAGCTTTCTGGTTTTAGG
This sequence comes from Deltaproteobacteria bacterium, assembly GCA_015492495.1. Lineage (GTDB taxonomy): Bacteria > Desulfobacterota > GWC2-55-46 > GWC2-55-46 > DRQE01 > S146-62. The sequence goes on from WGEY01000108.1 coordinate 4,852, forward strand.
TCCAGCACGACCGTCTGGTTGTACGACCGTTGTGTCGCAGTGCCCCCCTCGATCCGCTGCTCCAACCGCTTACTTCGTCCCGTTCGGGATATGCGCAGGGCTAAACCTCCGTGCTCTCACCGGGGGCGAGTATCCTGACCTCTGTTGTCGAGCCCTCTAGCCCCCTCCTGAACTCCTCGGGGTCCTGCTTTATGACATCGAAGGTGTTGTAGTGCATGGGGACGGCGATCCGCGGTTTTATCAGCCCCACCGCCTTCACAGCGTCCTCCACCCCCATGGTGAAGTTGTCCCCGATCGGCAGAAGCGCGCAGTCAACCGGGCCTATGAGCGACATGTCCGAAAAGAGGGCGGTGTCGCCTGCGTGGTAGACGGTCTTTCCGTCCATCGTTACCAGAAAGCCGCAGGGAGATCCCACGGCCCCGGCATCCGCGGTAGAGCCGTGAAACGCTATCGTGAGCTTCACCCTGCCGAACGGGAACTCATGTGCTCCGCCTATGTGCATGGGATGTCCTGTTGCGCCCTTTTCGGTGCAGTAGTTGACGAGCTCAAACGGTGCGATCACCGGCGCGTTGTTGTTCTTTGCTATCTCCACGGCATCGCCCACGTGGTCGAAGTGGCCGTGCGTCACAAGGACCGCGTCGACCTTGACGTCCTCTGGTTTGATCCTTGCAAGCGGATTGTCCTTGAGGAAAGGGTCTATTATTATACTGTGTCCCCCGGACTCGAGTATGAAACACGCATGTCCCTCGTAGGTCAGCTTCATGGATCCCTCCTTTCTTGCCCTTGCGGCATGGAAGTTTGTCCTCTCGGAGTGCAGGTAATTATACTACCAAATTCCCTTTATGTCGATACCCTTGCTGAGGAGAAGCGCCGCTGTGACACCCGTGCCCGGTGTCTCGGTGGAATCTCTAATTATAGTGCTTACACCGCATGAGGGGCTCTTTTCCTTGAGCAAGGCCTTGTTCGCGCCAGCGACTCTGGCCACCTTGAGCGCCTCTTCAGCACCCTTAAGGAAGTTGTCCGTCACCCTTGATCCCTTCTCGTCCATGACCTCGGCCATGCCTTTGAGTACATCACGTCCGTCACCGCCGTGTATTTCGGCCCTTGGCCGCGGCGTGGGAAGCCCTCCCATCTGCTCCGGACATACCGGTATTATGACACGGTCCTTTGCAAGGGCGAGGACCTGCTTGCGCAACGCATCTTCGCCGTCATAGCGTGACCTCATGCCCAAAAGACACGCGCTTACTATGACCCTGTCCCCTGGTTCGGTAAAGTCGGACATCATGCCCCCTGCGATTGATTAAATGGCCGCTATAAGCCGCGGGCCTGCCTGCGACGGAACGGGAGATCATGCACCTTCATCAAAGAGTGTGACAGGAGGGTTTTCCAGCGAGCCTTCCGGCCGGGTCCCTTCCTTTACAAGGACCCTTCTGCCCCTGACCTCGAGCCTTCCTTCGCTGAAGAGCTGTATGGCCTGCGGATATATGCGGTGCTCCTCTGTGAGAATCCTTTTGGCGAGTGTATCCGGGGTGTCGTCATCCAGGACCGGTACCACGGCCTGGATTATGATGGGCCCGGTGTCAACCCCCTCATCGACAAAGTGTACGGTGCACCCCGAGAACTTCACACCGTATTCAAGGGCTGCCTTCTGGACGTCAAGCCCGGGAAACGAGGGCAGCAGCGCCGGGTGAATGTTCATGATCCTCATGGGAAAGGCCCTCAGCATGACCGGTGTAAGTATCCTCATGAAACCGGCCAGGACGACGAGCTCCACGCCGTTCGCCTTGAGGACTTCCACCACCTTCCCGTCGAAGTCCTCCCTAACCGGGTGAGCCTCTTTTGTAACAACCTCCACCCTCAACCCGGCCTTCCTGGCCCTCTCTATGGCGTACGCGCCGGGCCTGTTCGATATGACGACCTTTATACGGGCATCAAGCCTGCCGGATTCGATGGCATCGATTATGGACTGCAGGTTCGTTCCGCCGCCTGATACGAGCACGCCTATGTCTACCATGAAGATACCCGAAGTGTACGGTTAAGCGGGACCGGTCCGTGGCTCTACGCACGGAATGTAACCGGCCCCTCCTTTTTCCTTTTTTCTTCTATTACCCCTATAGGGTATGCCCTCTCTCCCAGGCTCTCGAGCCTCTTAAGGATGCGACCCTCGTCGTTCTTCCTTACCACCATGACGAGCCCTATGCCGCAGTTGAAGGTCCTTAGCATTTCGAACTCGCTTACATTGCCCTTAGTGCGTATGAACTCGAAGATGGCTGGTACGGGCCAGGAGCCCTTATGTATGACGGCCTTTGTCCCGTCGGGCAGTATCCTCGGAATGTTTTCCGTAAACCCTCCGCCTGTTATGTGTGCGATACCCTTGACGCTGAAGGTCCTCGTTATGTCGAGGACGGGCCTCACGTATATGCGCGTCGGCGTCAGAAGCTCGGATCCTACGGTCTTTCGAAGTCCGCGCGGCCTGTCCTTTGTGGTGAGCCCGAGCTCGTCGAAGAGTAGCTTTCTAGCCAGCGAGTAGCCGTTACTGTGCAGCCCGCTCGAGGCAAGCCCTATCAACCTGTCTCCCGGCCTTATGTTCGAGCCGTCTATGAGCTTTTTTCTCGCCACCACACCCACGGCAAAGCCCGCCAGGTCATACTCGCCAGGGGCATATATTCCCGGCATCTCGGCCGTCTCTCCGCCGATGAGGGCGCACCCTGCCTCCTTGCAGCCCTTGGCTATGCCCCGTACGACGGTTGCGGCCTTTCTGGCATCGAGCCTGCCCGTTGATATGTAATCCAGGAAAAAGAGCGGTTCGGCGCCTGCTGTGACTATATCGTTTACGCACATCGCCACAAGATCTATCCCTACTGTATCGTGTTTGTCAGTCATGAATGCTATCTTGAGCTTTGTGCCGACCCCGTCTGTCGAGGAAATGAGCACAGGGTCCCTGATGCCCTTGAAGTTCGCGGAAAATGATGCACCGAACCCTCCTAGTGAGCCTATCACGCCGCTTCGGCAGGTGCACCTTGCAAGCGGTTTTATGAGGCGGACAAACCTCTCCCCCTCGCTTATATCCACCCCTGCGTCCTTGTATGTAAGCCCTCGCTTCATATCCACCTTAGGGTAATCCATGCCTCAATTAATGTCAACGATATTAACTGCATGAGACTCTTCGTCCGAAGTGAGAATGCATGCACGCAGCACCGCAAACAGGTGTCTGTTGTTGTGTCTTCAATAATTTGACACAAATACAACAACCTAGTGCACATTTTTTTGTGCGCCGAGTAAGAAAAAATGTGCAATCTTAATAAATACAGCCGTTAAATTTCCGCATATGACCTTGTATGTGACTGTTTTTATGGTATTCTTAATATAGCCATTTGTTGGCACAGTACTTGCATACTTAAAAAGCAAGTTGAAAAAATAACAATTCGAAGCACTGCTGTCCCATTAACTTATAGGTAGTGAGAGTTGAGTTGTATGGTTTGTCGTTTTATCCGGATCGCCTCGTAGGAGCTTCAACAGGTCTCTGCGTTCAAAGAGGTTGAGCTGCAGGAGCCGAAGCATCTGCCCAAGCGAGAACTTGAGCCTGTGATTGAACTTGATCCAGGCCA
>WGEY01000109.1 GCA_015492495.1 Deltaproteobacteria bacterium
GGGCGGGATATTTGACGGAACAGTCTTCCGCGTGGAAAAGTCTTCCGGGCAGGATGTGTCAGGTTTTTTGAAGACTCCCTAATAGCAAGCTGCGTGGCATGCAGTCGCTATGCATCTCCGAGAGCCAATCGTGGAAAGGGGCTGCCTGAGGAGGATGCAGCTACCTTTTCTTCGATTCTTCGGTCCTTTTGAGCTCGACCTCGTACCGGCAAGGGTAGTCCTCCCTGTCTATGATAAACTGTCGTGCCGTCATGTTCAGGGAGTTGAAGACGATCGGTCCTTTCAGGTTCAGGCTCATCACGCTCTTTTCCCTGTCGAAACAGACCATTACAAGGGTTACAAGGCCCTGAAGGCCGTCTGCTCCGAGTGTCTTGAGATCGGACTTGCTCAGAAAGACCCTGTAGTCGGGCCTGAATGTATTGGGGTCGGTCAGCAGGAAGGCCACCATCGGATCGTCTACCGCCTGAAGCCACTTGAAGTTTCCTTCTGGATCATGGTCTATAAGTATGTACCTTCTAAGCCTTTCGAACCCGGGTATCCCGTGCACGAAGCTTATCACCTTGTCCTCGGTGATGGTGATCTCGCCGAAGCGGCTTGTATAGAACTTTATTATCTTCTGGTCCTTTGCCGTAAGGTTCATCTGTCACTCACCTTGCCGATGGCGTCCGCTATGTCGTCCGGCATCAGGGTTGCCGCGGACTTGTTCTCCTGCTGAATTTTAAGGTATATCTCTTCGCGATGGACGGATTTGTCAAGCGGGGCCTCTATGCCCAGCTTTATCTGGTTATCCCTCACCGATACGACGACGACCCTCACATCGTCGCCGATCCTGATGGCTTCCCCCGACTTCCTTGTCAGTACCAACATAACGCCCTCCCTGGCCTATTTTTTTGATGATTTACATCAGACCTTGAACAGACTCAAATCAAACACCCTTGACGCCGATGTCATGGCGGCCTCGAGCGCCACCTGCCTTTTCGACATCTCGGAGATGACCTCGGTCACATCGGCATCCTCCATGCCGGACAGGACCACGCGCAGGTCTATCTGCGAGTTTTCGAGATCCTCCTTCGTGGCGTTCAACCGCTGGACCCTGCCGCCGAGGTCGGATACCGCGGTCGCTACCTGATCAAAGGCCGTATCGAGCCGCCCCACGGCCGTCTTTATCCCGTCCGTATCATCGGAGTTGAGCGCGGTTATCAGATCCGACATGACCTGAAATACGTCTATTCCGCCGCCTGTTCCCTTCAGCACCTCTCCGCCGTTTATGCCCACGGTTATGGTCTTGTTCTGTTCTACCTGTATCGCATACTCTCCGGTGTCGCCCGAGTAGTTGCCAGAGGAGTCGAAGGGTGCCGTACCGTTCTTATAGCCTGCGAAGATGTAGTCGCCCTGAAAGTTCTGATTGCCGAGGCTCACAAGCTCATCGAACATCTGTGAGACCTCGAAGGCGGCGTTAAGCCTCGATCTGGCGTCTGCGGTGCCGGTTGCCTGGACAACGGCCACCTCCTTGGCCCTTATGAGCACATCCTTGACCCTCTCAAGAGCGGACTCTGCGACAGAGAGGTATGCAAGGCCTGAATCGATATTCCTTATGTACTGTTCGTAGGATGAAAGTATGGTCCGCGTACCCAAAATTCTACCGACATTTACGGGATCGTCTGAAAGGGTGTTTACAGACTTGCCTGTGGAAAGCTGCTTGTGGAGATCGAAGAGGGTCTCCTGATGCTTCCTTATGTCGTTCAGGTACGTGTTGAATATTATGCTTTCCGTTATCCTCATTGGATTCCCCCAGCATACTACTTTATGTCCAGCAGCGTCCGGAACATTTCATCGGCCACCGTGAGCACCCTGGCAGCAGCCTCGAAGGACCTCTGCAGCTTTATAAGCTCCACGGCCTCCTCCTCAAGCGAAACACCGGAGGTTGATTCGCGGTTGACCTCGAGCTGCTGGAGGTAGGTTTGCTGCGATTCCGTATTCAGAGATGCCGTGTTCGAGGCGACACCGACCTCGGTAAGTATTCCATTGTAGAAGTCATTGAATGTTCCGTTGTTTATTATCTTGGAATCCTTTAGGGCGGCAAGTGCAAGCGCGTTCCTGTTGTCGCCAGGCAGTGCGGCGGAGTCCGTGGCCGCCGCGACTTTATCCGTATCGGTTACTGCAACGTCTATGTTCCTTGCGGTGTCCTTCGTGGCACTGACGGAAAACACGTCACCGGTGGCCGGGGATGACGTCACGTCGCTTATCGTGACGCTCATTCCGTCGAAGGTGATGGCGCTCCCGGATGTGTACGTTCCGCCAGCTATGACCACCTGTCCAGTGTCGACGTTGACCACGGTGTAGGTGGTGGAGCTGCTGAACCTCACCTCATAGTCATTAAGCGTGAGGGCGCTCAGGTCTGTTATTGCGGTTGTGCTCACCTGTGCTCCACCGGTATTCGCATCGTCAGCGCTACCGGTGACCTGGAGACCCGAAAAAAAGTCATTCCCGGTGGACGAATCAAGTCCGTACCCAGCGCGGTGCTGGATGTTTACCTCCTTTATCAGCGAGGCCGCAAGCAGATTGAGGTCATCCAGCGTCTCGACGATCTGGTCCCTGCCCTCTACAAGCCCCTTTATCTTGCCGCCCGTTAGCCTGTCGGTAAGGTCGACGTCACCGCTGAGTATCTTGTAGGTGCCCGAGGTCAGATCAGGTGCTACAAGGCTTATCTCCGTCACATCCGTGCCCGCGACAAGCTTGACACCGCTGCCTATAAGCACACTCACCTCGCCCCTCTCGTCCTGATACGTGGATATGTCGACTATCTCTGCTAGCTCGCTCAAAAACTTGTCCCTTTCATCCAGGAGATCATTGGGGTTCAGGTTCTTGGCCTCTATGAAACTTATCTCGTTGTTTATGTCCGCAATACTCTGGGCGAGCTGGTTCACGCGGTCCACCAGGCCATCGAGCTCCTCCTCTATGCTGCTCAGGTTGTGTCTGATCCGGCTGTCCACGTTGTTGAAGGCATCGACGAGCACCGCTGCGCTGGAAAGAAGCGACACCCGCTCGGAAGAGGATGATGGGTCGCTGGAAAGGTCCTGAAAACTGTTGAACAGGCCGTCGAGCGCAGCCGAAAGGCCGGTGGTTTCATCAAGATCGTTCAGTATCCCCTCGATATTCTGCAGTACCGAGCTCTTAGAGTTAAAGTATTCGTACCCGGACTTGGCGTCCCTGAGCGCGACATCGAGGTAACGGTCATAGATCCTTTCGACATCGGCTATCTTTACACCGCGCCCATAGAGCAGCCCGCCGTACTCCGTAGCCTCCATTGGTTCGAAGACGGCCCTCTGGCGTGTATACCCTTCGTTGTTGGCGTTGGCAATATTGTGAGATACAACACTTACTGCCTTCTGCGTCGACAGTAACGCACTCTTTGCTATGGATAAAGCTGTGGTTATATCGGCCACTTTCCGCTACACCCCCTCCGACAGGCGCGAACCCTTGAGCTCGAGGCTTCCCACCCTGCCCGTCGGTTCGTAAGTATCCTTTATCAAAAGATTACCGAGAAGACCGAGCGTCTTGTTGATATTCTCAAGCGAGGTCCTCACCGCCTGACAGTTGACCTTGTTGATCTCAAAGGCACTGTCCCTGAGCGCCTTGAGCGTATCACAAAGCCCCCTCAGTTCATCCCTCTGATCAACGGAACAAGGGATCTCCTCAATAATGGATGCAAGGGGCGTTTCACCGCGTGACATGCCCAGCTCCTTGCATAGCCTGTCGGTCAGCTCGTCCCTTGCCCTGCCCGCCTGCTCCAGGCTGCCGAGGATACTCTCCTTGTGGACCACTACGTCGTAGAGTCCCCTGTAGTCCCTCTCGACGACCGCCCTGGTCTCACCCTGCAGGACGGCTACAAGCTCCTTGTAAAGTGATATTTCCCTTCTGAGATTTTGTGCGAGAATCTTCGTATCCACTGTAACAACTTCCAGTACGTTTTATTGGTGCTCAACGCTCCCTGTAAAGTGAATCCCTTATGGCCCTCTCCAGCATCCTTTCCGCCACCTTCTCCACATTCACCCTGTAGTTACCGCTCTTGATATCGGTCTTTAGCCTTACAACCATCTCTTCCCTGATCTCCGGAGAGGCATCGATCAGTGTATTGACCCTCTTGAGTATCTTGGCCTTCTGTGAGAGATCGACGCTGTCCGCCTGGCTGCCCGCTCTTTTAGCTCCCTTCGCTTTGCCTCCACCCTTGCCTGCAGCCTGGCCGATCTGGGTGTTACTACTTATGCCCGGTTTTTGACCGTTAATTTTCATCACAGGTCCCTCCTTAAGGTATATAGGTCACGCCATAGTTATCGGCACTCCCTGAAAAAAACTTTAATTCGGAACCTGTTGATTTGTCAATAGAATTTTAACAAAACCGGGGCCTCCTCGACTCAAATCAAGGGTTATTGAACCTATAAGCTCATCGCTCCACGCCTCCGGCGTCTTTGCCATCATGCAGTTTGGGGGAGGCGGAACTTTCAACCTTCCCTGAGGCCGCGTAAGGATTCGTCTCAAGTCCTTTCCGGTACTCACCGACGGCCCTGGGCAATGAGACCCGAAGGGGTCCCCCGGCCCCTGGTCTATTTACATCAATTCCTTCAAACCGGGAAAGCTGCTCCAAGAGAATCCTTCCAAGCCCAAGCCCCTCGCCGCTGGCAAGCGCCCTTGAAAGCTCCATATCTACCATGGATGTATAGATATCCTTCTGCCTGCTTGACGGAAAGAGGTCGCTTTTCATGACGGTCTCCCTCATTATCTTGAGCATCTGGTAGATAAAGAGCGACTCGAACTCGGCCACAGCCTTTTTAAGTTCCTTTGGCGAGCCTTTCCTACTGGCATCTTCCCCGACAAGGTCCGCCTGAAAACCGCTGTTCGTCACGCCTTCGATCATAAAAAGACTCTCCATATCGTGTTTCCCCTTATATTATCTCCAGTTCAGCCTGAAGTGCACCGGCCGCCTTTATGGCCTGCAGTATGGCAACAAGGTCCCTCGGTGTGACACCCACGAGGTTCAGCGCCTTAACCACATCACCTAGCGTAACACTCTCCGGCAGATACACGAGCCTCGCCTTCTTTTCGGTCACATCGACCTCTTCGACGGGCTGCACCACGGTCTCGCCCTCGGAGAAGGCTCCGGGCTGGGATATCAGGTACTGCGTCTTGATCTCTATGGTTATGTCGCCGTGGGAGACCGCAACGGCCGATATCGTGACGTTTTTGCCCATCACGACCGTACCGGTCCGCTCATTCACCACGACCTTTGATACGCTGTCGGCCTTCACATCAAGCCCCTCTATGCTTGCTATAAAGTCCACCATGTCACCGCGAAATCCAGACGGCATTTCAACCCTTATCCTGCCGCCGTCCACTGCCGTTGCGACATTCTGGCCGAGCTTCTCATTGATGGCCGTTGCCATCCTCATGGCCGTGGTAAAGTCCGGATCCCTGAGCGTGAAAACAACCTCGCGAAGCCCGTTGAGCCTAAAGGTCAGCTCTTTTTCTACCGTGGCTCCGCCGCTTATCCTGGCGGTTGTCTGGTGGTTCTTGGTCACACTTGTCCCACCGCCTCCCCCTGCGGAAAAGCCTCCCAATGAAACAGCTCCCTGGGCAACTGCGTAGATCCTCCCGTCGGCCCCCCTCAGGGGCGTCGCCACAAGTGTACCGCCCTGAAGGCTCTTTGCATCACCCAGGGACGATACAAGCACATCGATCTTCGTACCCGACTTGGCAAACGGCGGAAGCTCTGCGGTCACCACCACGGCGGCTGTGTTCTTGATCCTGAGCTTTTTCGGGTCCAGCTTCATGCCCATCTTGTTTAGCATGTTGGCAATGCTCTGGTTCGTGTACACGGCACCCGTCTTGTCGCCTGTCCCGTTGAGCCCCACCACGATCCCGTAGCCCACCAGGTGGTTCGATCTTACGCCTTCCACAAAGGCTATATCCTTTATCCTCGCTCCCTCCGCAAGCCCTGAAAGGAAGAGAAGAAAGGCGACAGAGACGATGACGAGAATCTTTTTAGAACGGCCACACATTGTCCAAAGCCCTCCTGAGCCATCCCGGCTTCTGTTCATCCGACAGAATGCCCTTACCTGAGTACTCGAGCCTTGCATCCGAGACATAGGTTGAGAGTATGGTGTTGTTGGTACTTATATCCGCGGGCCTCACGATCCCGCTCAGCACAATATACTGGAGTTCGTTGTTCAGAAGTGACTCCTTCTTTCCCTCCACGACGAGGTTGCCGTTGGGAAGGACCTCGACCACCCTTACGGTTATAGTGGCGTTGAAGCTGCCGCTCCTCTTCGTCTTGCCCGAGCCGTCGAAGTCGGCGGCATAATCGCTCTCCACCTCCGGACTGAAGGCCTTGCCAGTACCAAGGAAGTTGGTCATCTTCATATTAAGCGGGACCCCTAGGAGCTTGCTTATGGCCAACTCCATCGAGGAGTCCCTCGATGTCGATGTTGTAGCCTCCTCGGTGGCGCTGGTCTTCTCCGAGATCACCACGGTGAGCACATCGCCCACGTTTCTCGCCCTGAAGTCCTGGAAGAGGTTGTTAATGGATGTCTCGCCCGGCCATATCGAACCCGGGGTGGCCGGTCCAAGACTCCTCTGAACCGGCATGCTCGTAGTGTCTATCTTCCTCGGCTCAGGGGTAGCGCAGCCCGCCACAACACCCGCTAGTACCAGCATGCAAAAAAGTAACAGCCTTTTCATCTCAGCATCTCCGGTTCAAAACCTTACCAAAAGATCTCCGTTCTCGGTGACAAGGCCGAAGAGGGATTTGCCGCCTGCGGTCCTGGCCTCTATGAAGCTGCCGGGGTACCCGTCCTCCAAGGCCGTGGCCACGGTCCTTATCCTCATGGTCCTGCTCTCGGCGACAACTGTCACCGCCTCCCCGCGCCTTACGAGCGTTTCCGGCTCCAGATAGTTTCTCTTGATATAGCTTCCGGCGCGCACGGGTCTTCTCACCATCATGCCGATGACCTCGTCTAGGGAGCTTACCACACCGGTTGAGAGGTCCTTCAGCTCGACCCTCTCGACCCTTACATCCCCTGGGCCAACCTTCTCATGTATCTTGAGGGTCCTGGCTGCCACCACCACATCCTTGAAGACCCTTACCCTGACGGTAGCCCACAACCTTTTTACCGCCACGCCGTCCCTGACGAGAACGACAGTGACAGGGACCCTCCTGGCAGGTCTCACGCCGTAAGGCGCCTCGATGCGGACACCGTCGAAGTCAAGTGCTGGGTTTACCTCGCTCTTGATGGACACATCCTCTACCTCGACAAAGGCGTCGTATTGGCGGAGGCTGTCTGTGATGTAGTCCCTGATCTCGGCAACGATCCGCCCATCCCCTGCCGCCGCGTTGACGCAAAGGACGACCAGTGCGATCATGACTATGGATATGGTTCCTGCAAGCCTTGCCACATTCTCCCCCTTACCTCTTGAGCGAGTTTATGTTCCTGAGCATATCATCCGTTGTCTGTATGGCCTTGGAGTTGAGCTCGTACGCCCTCTGGGAGACGATCATGTTGACCATCTCCTCGACTACGTTTACGTTGGACATCTCGAGGTAACCCTGCGCTATGGTGCCGGCACCTTCGGTGCCTGGAACCACGCTCACCGCGTCTCCAGAGGCCTGCGTGGCAAGGTAAAGGTTCTTTCCTATGGCCTTGAGACCTGCGGGGTTCACGAACCTGCCGAGCTCTATATTGCCGACCTCCGTGGGTGTCGACACGCCCGGCTGGGTCACGGACACGATGCCGTCTGAGCTTATGGTTATGGTGAGCGCGTCGATGGGTATGGTGATCTGGGGCTCTATCGTATACCCGTCCGAGGTCACGAGGTTTCCCTCGCTGTCCACCTTCAACTCACCGTTTCTCGTATAGGCTATCTCTCCATCCGGCAGGGTGACCTGAAAAAAGCCGTCGCCTTCTATGGCCAGATCAAGCGGGTTCTGCGTCTGCTGGAAGTTACCCTGGCTGAAGAGCCTGTTTGTGGCAACGACCCTGACCCCCTGCCCCACCTGGAGCCCGGTGGGAAGCATGGTGGATGGCGACGAAGACGCGCCCGGAGACTTTATCTCCTGGTAGAGAAGGTCCTGGTAATCGACCCTGCTCTTTTTAAAGCCCGACGTGTTTATGTTAGCCAGGTTGTGGGCTATCACGTCTATCCTGAACTGCTGAGCCTCCATCCCTGTTGATGCCGTCCACAAAGCCCTTATCATTGCAAACCTCCCTCGACTTTACCTGAAATAGTCGTTGTTAAAACCCGGCCACGTCTTTTATGGCCTTTTTGGTCATTTCATCCAGGGTCTGGATCATCTTGGTCTGTGTCTCGTATCTCCTCATGACCTCGATCATGGTGGCCATCTCCCTTACAGGGTTGACGTTAGATGACTCGACATAGCCCTGAAGAACCCGCACCCCGGCGCCAAGCACGCCATCTACCACATCCGCATCATCCACTCTGAAAAAGCTTCCTTCCCTTCTTACGTCGGCGCCATCGGCAAAGGAGACAACCTTGAGCCTGCCGAACAAGGCCCTGTCACTGGCGACGTATCCGTCTTCATCTATGGTCACACTCGGACCTAAGACGCGTATCTCACCCTGCTCGCCCAAGACCGGATACCCATCCTGTGTCACGAGGGTCCCGTCCGGGTCGAGCGTGAAGCTTCCCTGCCTTGTGTAACGCTCACCCCACGGGGTTTTCACAACAAAAAACCCCTTTCCCTGTATGGCTACATCGAGCGGATTCCCGCTGTTTCTGAAGGCACCCTGAGACAGGTCAATATCCACGCCGCTCTCCACCGGATAGGTCCTGACCATATCGGAGAGGATGGTCTCGAAAAGAGGACTCTCTCTTTTGAACCCGGTGGTATCGGCGTTGGCGATATTATAGGTGGTGACATCAAGCCTTCTTTCCTGCATCATGACGCCCGAAAGCGCTACGTATATCGCTCTGTCCATATCTGCCTCCTGTACGCACAACACTTAATATGATATGCAACAAATGTGCCAAACCGCAACCACGAAAATATCCATAAAAATCAGGCCGGTCGTGTCAGGAAGGGCACTTATTTTCCGGACCGCGAGGCATAATTTTCCGCACGAAGCATAATTTTCCCTGTCGAAACGATGACAGGCAGAGAGACGGATTCAGCCGATGCGGATCATACTGCGAAAAAGGCCAAAAACGACTATGGGTGGAAAGATGAAGATACTCGGTGGTCGATGGATGGATGTGTGCAGTAGGTTGTCTGCACGGAGACCGCGACTTCGGCGGCAAGCCGCGGGAGAGACTTAAATATGGGAAAGGCGTCTTTTGTATTCGCTACGCATTTTCATTGTGTGTGAGAGATAAGGGCGTGATCTCTAAGTGCAAAATCGGCGTACAAGCCCCAGCCGTACCGCGTCGAGAGTAATGAAACTTATGCGGAAAGGATGCGGTTCAATCAGATGCCAGTCGCTCAAGCGACGAAAGAAGCTCCACTTCACCCTTGTACAACTTGAGCTTCTCCGACACCTTCTCCAACGGCTCTCCTGTCCTTAATAGCTCCTTTGCCCTGGCTATCTCCTCTTCCCTGTTCTTTAAGGGATCGGGGCTGGAGAGTGCTTCAAGGACCTCATCAACCTTGGCTATAACATCTGAAAGGCGTTGCTGTTTACGCTCAAGCTCGGCGTTGTAGGTTTCCATCTCAGCACGTCTTTTTTCAAGGTCTTCGACGATGCATCTCATCTTGTGGAGTTCGGCCTCTAGTTCTACGTGTACGGCATCGTCCCTGGAACGGGAGGCGGATTGCCGGGCCTGTGGAGTATCTCCGTAGGTGTTCTTTAGCCTTAACAGGAGGTACAGCACCGCTCCCATAAGGATGAGATCCGAACCCAGCAATATGATATTCCAGGTTTCCATACAGGCTCACCAACTACCGCCCGAAGTAAAAGATGATCATCACGCCAGGATATCTATCTTACCCTTCTTTTCTTCCGGTTTCTGTGCGATGTCCTCTTCGTGGGGTGTTTCAGACTTTACACGCCTCCTTTGCCTGCGTTCGGACGTAGCCCCCTCTTTATCCTCCTTCTTGCGTACCGCTCTGACACCATGAAGAGGATAAATCGTGTCTACGGATGAGCCCGATATGCCTGCAGGTTTATCGACCATAATCGTATTATAAGACAATCGTACGTAAAAATAAACACCTTTGAAGATCCCTGCAGCAGACCCGGTGAACCTTCTCTGTCAAGGATTGTCAGATTATGTTTTCTTGTTGTGCATGTTCAGGCGACACCGGACTTCACATTGTCAACGAGACCGGTAACCTCTTCCGCATCCATGTCGAGCAGTTCCCTGAGCTCGTCATCATCCATTACACCTTCGACCTGGCATCTCCATCCGATGCCGAGCTTCTGGCATATCCTGTCAGACGTCACCACGGACTTGGCGATGCTGTAAAGGTATTCGTCGGTGGAGAGGCTCTCTATGTTGTCGAAGTACTTTATCAGCATCTCCATGGATTCGGGAAAGCTCCACTTCCTTACCACAAGGGCCCCTACCTGCATGTGGTTGAAGCCGAATATCTCGTCCTCCACCTCCCTGAAGGAACACCCTTCGTTATAAACCCTCTCCATGACCACGTGGAAGGAATCGGGATCTTCGTTGTTGAGGACGACCTTTCCGACATCATGAAGCAGTCCGCCTATGAAGGCGTCCTCGGCATAGGCCGGACTTGAACGTCTCGCGATGATATGCGATATTACGGCTGCTCCTATGGACTGTTCCCACAGAAGCTTTTCCGTAAGGCCGAACCTCTTGTACACCCCCTTCATCGAGGCGGCCATGACTATGTTCTCAACCGCCCTGAAGCCGAGTCGCATGATAGCCTGAGAAAGGTTCTGTATGCTTCTGTGTCCGCCGTAGAAGGCGGAGTTCGCTATCTTCAGTATCTTGGCGGTAATACCAGGATCGGCCATGATGACGTCCTTTAGGCCCTCGACGCTGATATCGGGGTCGGACATCATGGCAAGCAGCTTCTGGGCCGTTGCCGGCAGGACAGGAAGGTCGCATGTCCTGAGTATAAGATCATCCAAGTCGGTGTTGCCGCGCCTCTGTTCTTTCTGCATAGGGCTATGCTACCTTGGAAGAAGAGATTTCATTCCCAGACCTTCGATGACCACCTTCGGCCGGCTCCGGGTCGCCTGGGTCGAGGCTTCCGATGTTGAAGGTTTCCGGCATGGCATGAGTTCCCCGGCCCTTTACTATTTATTATCGGTGAAGTTCGAGAACACTTGAGCCCGCCGGCCTATAGCTCCCGAGGGGCAACATACGCCCCGCGGATCTTGAGAAGGGTGGCCTTATCGAAAACTGGCATGCTGCCGGCTACTATGCCATGGATGATCCAGCAACTGACCCCACGGCCTCCTTTTCGCCGTCGGTCAAAAGCTTTTCCACGTCCAGAAGCATTATCAATCTGTCGTCCAGCTTGCCGACCCCCCGTATGTAATCGATCTCCGCCCCGCTCACTATCGACGGCGGCGGTTCGACCATATCCACAGGAAGCCTCAGCACCTCGGAGACTGCGTCCACCTTGAAGCCAACGGTCCTGCCACCAAGCTCCACCACGATTATCCTTGCCTCAGAGGTATCCTCGGTCGGCTCCATGGAGAACCGCCTTCTCAGGTCCATCACCGGAATGACTCTGCCCCTCAAGTTTATGACCCCGTCCACAAAGGCAGGGGCCCTTGGTACGCGCGTAAGCTCCATGGGCCTTATGATCTCCTGGACCTTCAGTATATCCATTGAGAACTCTTCACTGCCGAGCCTGAATGTGACAAGCTGCAATACCTCTACGGCATCCTGACCCTTCTTGTCGTCCATAGAACATCTCCTCTTTGCGATACGCGGCCGTTGTCATATAACGGCCTTCATGCTCAGGCGACCTTTGAAGAATCCGTATCGGTCGCTCCATCGGGCGCATCATTACCAGTATCCCGTTGGGCGTCGTCCTTGTCGCCGACCGTCACGTAACCATCGTCGAGAACAAAGGTTCCGACGATGGCCCTGAGCTCCTCGGCCACCCTCGAGAGGTCCTCCGTTGCCACGGACATCTGCCTTATACCCTCGGCGTTCTCCTCGGCCGCGGCTGAGATCTCACTCACATTCGATGTTATCTCCTCGGACGTGGCGCTCTGTTCTTCCGCGGCGGTTGCTATCTGCCTTACCATGTCGGTCACCCTCTCGACACTGCTCACTATCTGCTGGAGCGCCTCACCGGCCTCGCCTGCAAGCTGCACCCCCTCTTCCACCTGCTTGGTGCCTTCGTGCATCGATGATATGGCTCCACGCGTCTCTGTTTGTATGGTCTTTATCATGTCGGCTATTTCCTTGGTGGCCTTGGTTGTCTTCTCGGCGAGCTTTCTCACCTCGTCGGCCACCACTGCAAACCCCCTGCCCTGCTCACCGGCCCGTGCGGCCTCTATCGCGGCGTTAAGGGCGAGGAGGTTGGTCTGGTCCGCTATGTCGTTTATTACGGCAACGATGGCCCCAATCTCATCCGAACTCTTGCCGAGCGCTTCTACCGTGGATGCGCTAGTCCTAACGGTCTCTGCAACACTCATCATCCCCTCGGCCGCCTTGCGCACGACCTCACCGCCCTGAACGGCTATCTCCTGCGTTTCAGCGGCGGACTCAGCGGCGTTCTGCGAGTTTCTGGACACCTCTATGACTGTGGCGCTCATCTCCTCCATGGCCGTGGCAACCTGATTGGTCTGGAACGACTGCCTGTCGCTGCTCTGGACTATCTGCGACGACGTTGCGGACAGCTCCGTGGCCGCGGACGCCACATGGTCTGACGAGCTCCTTATCCTGCCGAGGATCTCGTTGAACCGTGCCTTCATACTGTTCAGCGCCTGGCCGAGCTTGCCGACCTCGTCGCGGCTCCTGATGTTCATGTCAGGTACGCCGAGGTTGCCGTCGGCCATGCTCTCGGCCATTTCCACGACCTTATCAACCGGTCTTACGATGAAGTGGATGACCACGAACCACCCGGCTACGGCCACACACAGAGTAAGTACAAGCAGCACTATCTGGGTCGTCTTCAAAGCCCGTACCTTGTCTAGCGACGCCCTCTCATAGAGGCCCACGGCAGCATTCATCGCCTTGAGAAGCGGTACGTTCGTAGCCAGCATGTATTCCATGTGCTTGTGTTTTCGGTTCTCCCTGAGAAGCTCGATGAGCTCATCCATGTTCGCCTTGAATGGCCTCCACCTGTCCGCAACACTCTGAAGCTGCCCCCTTACGAGGGGATCGGTGGAAGGTTTAAGTCCAAGCGACTGATCCCCTCTAATTAGACCGGTTAGCGTCCTGTCGAAGAGGGCCACCGTCGAGGCTACCTCCTCGGCATCCACCGATCCGATCTCGACCGCTAACGCCTCCTTGGTCATCTTCTGGGTGAGCATCCTCTGGCGGCCGGCCAGGTTTATGATACGCGAATCGACCCCGGCCTTTTCCATCATCGCCACGGCCTTGCTCATCTCCCTGAGAAGAGGTATGTTGTTCTCAATAATGTAGTCGTAGATCTTTTGCCTTGTCTTGGAGTGTTCCGCTATCTCCTCGAGGTTGGACTTGAACCCGTTCCACATGTTGCTGACCTTCTTCAGTTGCGCCAGAGTTTCCGGATCATCGGTGGGTGGTATGCCAAGCTCCGCATCACCAGAGACGAGGGCCTTGAGGCTTGTATCAAAGAGCTTCGCCGTGGCCATGACATCGTCCGCATCGGCCTTGCCAAGCCTTAGTGCGAGCGCCTCCTTGGTCATCTTCTGGGTGAGCATCCTCTGGCGGCCAGCCAGGTTTATTACCTTGCTGTCGCTCTGCTGAGAATCAATGGTCCAGAACGTAACGGCTATGGTAGCGACAAAGAAGACGACGAGGCCGGCGATCACTGTGCCGAGTTTGTACTTTATACTCATATCTCCGCTCCTTATGTTGGAAGTTCATTGAAAAATGCATGGCATTTGACTACACTAAGTGCTTATTTCTGCAACGCCTCCACGCGAGAAGCCCCGCCCCATCCTAATCGCTTGCAAAGATACGAAGACACCAACAAACAAGATTATTCATGTCCTTATTATCCATATCGGCGCCATGCCAACAAGACTTTAACTTAAGAAGAAAAAACTTAGGTTTAAACATAGTTGTGGCATCTTCCAAAATGTATCAACGATAGAGCCATACAGGCCATGGGGAATCTAAATGCGGTGATCAGACCTCTAAGCAGGTCACCATGTATCTCCTTTAGACCGTAATGGCCGTCCTGTGCAGCCGTGACGGATGTAGTTGGCAACGATTAAAAGAGACCTCCCGCCACGCAGGTATACGCAGTGGAGCAGAAAGATGATCCGGCGAAACCTCCTTGTTACAGTAACTCACTCCAAAATATTTGCAACAATCATGCCAGCATGAATCCTATTGATAGATAGAAAAAAGTCTGAAATATCACCTCATAATCATGAATGACCTTCCATCGTAAACCGAATCGCGTCAAGAACATGACATGGATATGGCAACAAATCTGACACGGATCATCTGAAGCCGGCTCTGTACTTGGCAGGATGAAACGGTCACAAGATGGTCCTGTGACGATACTAATGAATGGTCTCGCGATCTATCCTACGATATCTGGATGTGATGCTGTGGTAGGTTGGCTGGCTGCGGCCGCGGCGTTCTTAAAGGATGGACATTATTCCTTTTCCCGAGCCTGTGTATCTGTGAAGTCACGCTTCGGCTCAGGCAGAGCTCAAACGGCGGCAATAGATCTTACTGACGGTTGTGTACCTGTAACAACGGGACGGACACGCTGTGCAGGACCGGAGCTCAATACATGGATCGTTCATCAGCAGGCCACTTTCACGATCTCTTCGGCCATCTCATCGAGTGAGACCACCTTGTCGGCAAGGGCCGCATCGACCACGGCCTTCGGCATGCCGTATACAGTGCACGTGTCTTCACTCTGCGCGATGGTCGTCCCGCCTTTCTGCTTGATGACCCTCATACCGTTCATTCCGTCACGCCCCATCCCGGTGAGGATGACGCCGACTGTGCGCGAAAGGAACGCCTCGGCAGCGCTTGTCATGGTTATGTCTATGCAGGGCTTGTATAGGACATCCTTCGGTTCGTCGCTTATTTCAACACCAAAGACCCCGGCGGACCTTCTCCTGATCCTCGTCTGCATCCCGCCAGGTGTTATAAAGATATGGCCGCTTTTAAGCGCCTCTCCCCCCTCTGCCTCCTTGACCTTGAGGGCGCACAATGCATCCATCCTTTCTGCAAAGGCCTTTGTAAACGCCATCGGCATATGGACCGCGACGACGAAGGTGGTTGTCATCCCCCCTGGTATCCGCGGCAGTATCTCCTGCAGGGCCTTGGGGCCGCCTGTGGAGGCCCCTATCACTACGATGTCGGCCTTGCGTGAGCCGGAGGTAGGACGTGGAATATGCACGGGTGAATGTTTAACGATCCTCGGTCTGACCAGCATCCTTCCTCTTCTGGCCACGGCCTTGACCTTCTCCACCAGCTCGGTCTTGACCTTTATTATATCGATTACCGAGCGGGATATGGTCTTTGTTACGTAATCCGCAGCCCCTTTGTCCAGCGCATCCAATGTAACCTTGGCGCCTTCTGTCGTTATGGAGCTCAAAACCAGGATCGGTCTGGGGGACCTCTCCATAATGACCTCTATCGCCTCGAGACCGTTCATCCTCGGCATCTCGATATCCATGGTGACGACATCGGGGGAGTACTCCAAGACCATTTCGACCCCCTCGCGCCCGTCCTTTGCTGCCCCGATCACCTCTATCGCCGGATCTGATTCCAGCATCTCCCGCACGACCCTTCTCATGAAGGCTGAATCATCTACTATAAGCACCCTTATCCGATTCACGGCATCTCGCTCCTTGCCTACTTCAGCGCCAGGTTACCCGCCGTGCTGTATCTGCTCCTGACCACATCCAGCAGGCCTCCCATATCGAGTATAAGTATCACCTTGCCGTCGCCTGTCACGCATGCCCCGGCTATACCGGCGGTGCCCTTAAGGTACTCTCCCATGGACTTCATCACTATCTCTTCCTGTCCGTGCAATCTGTCCACCAAGAGACCCAGTCGCCGGTCGCCTAACTCCACTATCACCAGATACATCCACTCGGACTCGCTGCGCACGGATGCGCGCCCAACAAGATCATCCAGGCTTACCACCGGAAGGACGTTGTCGCGTATGTTGATGATCTTCCTTTCGTTCATGGTCTTTATCTCGTTCTTGTTGACCCTTATATTCTCCATGACCGTGGTGAGCGGTATGGCGTAGAGTTCACCTCCAGCCTCCACGGTAAGCGCGTTGATGATCGCCAGGGTAAGCGGCAGCCTGAAGGTTATACAAGTGCCACGGCCGGGTCTAGTATCAACTATGACGGAGCCGTTTATCTTGGCGATGTTGGTCTTTACGACATCCATGCCAACTCCCCTGCCCGATATGTCGCTGACCTCACGTGCGGTTGAAAAGCCTGGCATGAATATAAGGTCGCAGGCCTCCTTGTCCGTAAGCTTGTCCGCTTCCTCCTTCGATATGAGCCCCTTGTTGACGGCGCTCTCCTTCACGCGCTCAACATCGATGCCCTTTCCGTCATCCTCCGCGGTGATGAAGATATTGCGCCCCTCCTGGTAGGCCGTAAGGGTTATGGTCCCATGCCTGGGCTTGCCCTGCTTGACCCTTTCGTCCGGCGGTTCGAGGCCGTGATCAATGGAGTTCCTTATTATGTGCACAAGGGGGTCACCTATCTCCTCTATGACGCTCTTGTCGACCTCGGTCTCTTCCCCTTTTATGACAAGCTCTACCTCCTTCTTCTTCAGCCTCGCAAGATCCCTGACCATCCTGGGAAATCGGTTGAAGACCTTGCTTACGGGCTGCATCCTCATCTTCATTACCGCAAGCTGCAGGTCGGTGCTGACGAGGTTCAACTGGGAGATGGCCTCGTCCATCTGAACTACCATCTCGTTTTCATGATCCCACTCGTTTAGCTTCGTGCCCAGTCTCATAAGTCTGTTCCTTGCAAGCACCAACTCGCCGACGAGGTTCATAACATTGTCGAGCCTCGATATATCGACCCTTATGCTGTACTCCTTATCCCTTCCACGCGCCGTAGCGGACTTCTTCTCCTCCTTCGCATCCTGCGCTGCAGGTGTTCCGGAAGGTGACTGCTCCCGGGGCTGAGCAATATCCTCGTCTTTATTCTCCCCTTCCTTGTCATCAACGCCCTTCTCCTCCGCGCCTTCCTCTGCCTTTACTTCATCAGTTCCTTCAGCACCCTCCTGCACATCCACGCTGTCCGCTGGTATCTCTCCCCCTTTCAGGATGAACGACAGGAGGTTCACAACAGGGGCGGTATCGACCTTCTCCTCGCACTTTTTTTCCTCTATTATCTTGAGAAGGACCTTTATGAGGTCCACCGCCTGGAGGATCGCGTCCATGATCTGGGGCGTAAGCTTCATCTCGCCTTTTCTAAGGCGGTTCAACACATCCTCGGTGACATGGGAGACCTCGACCGTCTGCTCGAAACCGAGGAATCCCGCCGCCCCCTTTATCGTATGGATGCTTCTGAAGACCTCGTTCAAAAGATCCACGTCACCTGGCGACTTCTCAAGCTCCAGGAACTTCTGCTCCAGCGAGTCGAGCGACTCCGAAGACTCCACGATGAAGTCCTGTATTATATCGTCCATTCCTTCCATATCCATTGCCATCCCAAACGCTCCTTAACGTTTTACGAAGTTTTGTATGTCCGGAGCTTATCCGACTATCACTGCATCTCCTTCAGTATCTTGTCGACAACGTCCTGCTTGAGTTCCATTGAAACCGAGACATCCTTCAGCTCATCCAGCAGTCCTTCCTTGTCCGACGGATCCTTGTTGCTCTGGAGACCGAAGTGCACGGCCAGCTCGAGTATCTTCGACTGTACGTCCGAGAAGGCACTCATCACCTTTCTGAGCTTCTGGCCGGAAAGGTCGTGAAAGGAGAGGTTCGTCAGGATATCCATCATGTCGGCCTTCATCCTGACGATAACACCCTCGAGCACCTGGATAATGCCGAGCCCTTCGCTGGCGTTCTTCTCCTCGAGGTCCTCGGCCCAGCTCTTCAGTATGCCCAGAAGGTTCAGCGATCTCTCCTGTTCCCTCATAACCCTCTCTAGGATGGACATTATCGTGTTGGCCGCCTTCTCGAGGTCGCCGGTAACGCACCTTATATGGTCGGTAGCCTCTGGAAGCTTTTCATTACCGGCCTTCACCGTGGACTCGATACCGTCCAGACCCTTCTTCGTTTTTTCAACGAAGTTGGCAAGCTCCGAGAGCTCGCCCTTGATGTCATTCAAGACCGCATCCCACTTTTCTTCGCTCATCGGAAATCTCCTTTTTCATTTTTGTCGAGCATAAGGACATCCACGCTCTACCCAATGGGGTGCGGCCTCAAGCACCGCACCACCCCGTTACCGTCCTACTGCTTGAAAATGAGGTCTATCTTTTCCTTGAGACTCGCTGCAGTAAAGGGTTTCACGATATAATTGCTCACCCCGGCCTGAACGGCCTCTATCACATTCTCCTTCTTTGCCTCGGCCGTGACCATGAGCACCGGTATACTCTTCAACTCCTCGTCGGCCCTGATCGCCCTCAGAAGATCTATGCCTGACATGCGCGGCATGTTCCAGTCGGTTATGACGAAGTTGAAGCCCCCGCCCCTGAGCTTCTCAAGGGCCATTGCTCCATCCTCGGCCTCTTCCACATTGGTATAATCGAGCTCCTTCAAAAGGTTTCTTATGATCCTTCTCATGGTCGGGAAGTCATCGACCACCAGGATCTTCATATCGTTATCCATCACTCATCTCCTCCGTTGACTTGATGTAGGGTGATATCTAATCCACCGGCTAATCGGATGGCGGCTCTAAAAACTTGGCTATCTCGCTCACGAGCCTCTGAGGAGAAACGGGCTTCACCAGATAGCTTGTCACTCCCGACTCTCTGGCAACCCTCATGTCCTCCTCTCCCGACTCGGTGGTAATCATTATTACCGGAAGATCCTTGTAGGTCTCGTTGTAGCGTATGTTTCTCGAAAGTTCCAGCCCGTCCATCTGAGGCATGTTGAGATCCGTGACCACGAGCCCGATGTCATGAGTGGCCAGTTTTTCGAGCGCCTCTATGCCGTTGCATGCGCCTACGGTGGAATAGCCCCTCTCCCGTACCATGTAGCTCAGGAGCTTTCTTGTGGTGTTGCAGTCATCGACTATCAGTATATGTTTCTTCATGGCTTAACCCTATACCTTCTGATAGACCACGGAATTTTTTATACTCACAGGCCTGAACAGCCGTGTAATGTTATGAAGCGACTCGGAGAATCCGACAAAAAGATACCCTCCTTTGACCAGGCTGTCATAGATATGATTTATGACCCTTTTTTTGGTGTCATCGTTGAAGTAGATAAGAACATTTCTGCAAAAGACTATGTCCCTTCTCCTGACCATCCTTGTCTCGCTTGAATCAATGAGGTTGATCCTCTTGAACTTCACGAGCGAGTTGACGGTACCCTTCACGATGTAGGAGTGGCCGTTCTTGACGAAGTACTTGTTCAGGATCCTCTCCGGCGTGTTACGTACGGAGTAGTTTTCATACCTGCCCTTCATGGCGGCATCCAGAACCGTGTTGCTTATGTCGCTGCCTATTATGTCTATCGTCCAACCCTTGTTCAGTAACCCCTCTTCCAGTAATATCATTGCGAGCGTCAATGGTTCCTCGCCTGTGGAGCAGGCCGCGCTCCACAACCTCAAGGTCTTGTCATTCATACGGGACTTTTCTTCGATCACCTTCGGCAGCACCCCTTTTCTGAAGACATCGAGTTGCACAGGGTCACGAAAAAAACTCGTCTCGTTTGTCACCACCACATTGAAGAGGTTTTTGTATTCAAGCTCCCTGGCGCTGTCGTAAGTGAGAAAATATAGATAGTCCTCGAAGGACTTGAGGTTTCTCTGTTCCAGCCTCCTCAAAAGCCTCTTCTCAAGAAGATACCTCTTGTTGTCCGCAAAATATATCCCGCACCTCTCGGCCACTATGTCCCTGAGCTTACGAAAGGTCTCCACCGAAAGGGCAGGCTTGTTATCTACCCTGAATGTAACCATCTTATCGACTCCGCCGCCTCTCTGGCCGCTTCACTCACATTCGGATCCGGATGATCAAAGAGCTCTTCAAGCGCCGGCAGTCCTTTCTGCGTACCCATGTTTTCAAGAGCCCTTGCGGCAGCCGCCCTTACGGGAGGTTCGTCGCTGGAGAGCAACCCTATAATCAGATCCTCGAAGCCGTCAACCCTCACCTCGCCGAGCAGTTGAACGGCCATGTACCTTACCCACATGTTCTCGTCATTCAACGCCCCCTTCAACGCCTCCGCAAGCTTATCGACCGGCCATGCCCCGTCTGACTCGGCGATCGCCTTCAAGACAGCCTGCCTTACCCCTTCATCTCCGTCTTTCAGCCCGTCGATGGCACACTCAAAGGCCTCTGGCAGGTTCAAGCGTACCATGGCCCTGTAGATGGCCTTCCGCACCCTCGGGCTCTCGTCTCCAAGGGCGGCCCTGAGATGTTCGAGGGCACAGGCGGCACCTACGGCACCAAGGCCACGGGCGGCCATCGACCTCAACGCCTCGCTCGGGCTGGAAAAGAGCTCTACAAACCCCTTCACCACCTCCTCGGACGGCATGCCGGCTAGGACGTCTGTTATATCCTCCATGACGTCCTCGTACGGTTCGGCCCTCAACACGTCAAAGAGAGCTGGCACGGCCTCCGTACCGACGAGTTC
This sequence comes from Deltaproteobacteria bacterium, assembly GCA_015492495.1. GTDB lineage: Bacteria > Desulfobacterota > GWC2-55-46 > GWC2-55-46 > DRQE01 > S146-62. The sequence continues at coordinate 20,900 of WGEY01000109.1, forward strand.
GGCTATGGCCCTTACCGCGGCCCTCCTCACGTGCCCTTCATCCCATCTCACGAGAGACCAGAGGATCTCGACAGATTCATCGGAGTTTATCTGTTCGAGTGCTTCAACGATCTCCAGAAGCTCATCCTTTCCCACCAGGTCGAGCAGGTCGGAAAGGGCAGGTATCGCCTCTTTGGCCCTCAACCTGCCGGCCACCCTTATGCAGACCCTGAGAGGTCCGGTGCCGTTGCTCCTCAATCCGTCAAGCACTGCATCCGGCACCACGCCATCGCCTGCCATGGACACAACGGCATCGACTACGAGGGACTCTGTCTCCTCATCGAGCTCCGCCAATCCGTCTATGTACTTCAAAACCCTCTCTATACCGCGGCGGTCCTTCAGCAACGCAAGCCCCCTTAACGCCTCCTTTTCGACCTCCCTTTGTCCATCCTCAAGTGCTTCCAAAAAGAAATGGAAGAAGACATCCTTCGAGTCCCGGTCAAGATCAAAGTCCCCGCCAGGCATTGAAGCCTTCTCGAACATGTCCACAACGGCCGGAACCGGCAGGCAATGGCCCTGGGCCAACAGCTCCTTGAACTTGGAGAGGATGGTCGCGCAACTGGCCGGCGTAGAGACCTTTCCGACCGCATCTATTGCGCCTATCTTCACGATCATGCTGTCGTTGTCGAGGGCCTTCAAAAGCGGCTCGAGCGGTGCATCATCGAGTTGCCCGAGCGCCTCTACCACCGAGAACCTAACCCACTCCTCCCCATCGTCAAGCAACGAAAGCAACACCTCACAGCTCTCCCTGCCCTGCACATTGCCCAGACAAACCGCAACGGCCGCCCTGATATTGGGGTTGATGTGCGAAACAAGCGGGATAAGATGCTCCACCACCCTCGGATCGCTCCATGAGCTTATGATGTCAAGGGCGTGTTTTACGATATCGTCGTCAGCGTCGCGCAGAAGCGACACCACCACGTCAAAGGCATCCTCACCCAACGCCTCCAGCACCTCTACCGCAATATTTCTCATGGACGCCTCGCTCGAGGTCAAAAGAGGCACCACCGCCTCGGCGACATCCTCTCCGCCTATGGATACCAGCGCGTTCAGCGCGGCCTCCTTGACGCCGACGTCATCATCAGAAAGCAGGGTTACGAGTTCCGGGATATACTCCACCCTTCTTTCCTCGGCGATGACCGCGCAACCATCCCTTCTTTCGGAGGGATCTTCGCTTCTCAGACAGTCGCTTATGTTGATAGTTTCAGGCATGATTACTCTCTATTTTTATCGGATACGCCGCCGATTTCTTTAATCCTTTTCCCAGGGCTGCCGAAGGATCGGGTTCTTAAAATACAGCCCTACACCCGGCAAGACAGCGGAAGGCGCATGGTCGTGCATCGATGGTTGTACGCTGCGTGTGGATCAGGTGTGTCATAAAAATCTTAGACACCGTAAAGCGGTATTATTGTATGCGCTTGCCGTGCATCTTAAACTTCAGTCGCTTACTGGGGAAGGTGTAAGGCGGTACGGGGGTAGGTGACATCCAAGGTCCTTTGCACGCATGGACGGGCACCTCGATCGCAGGGGAAACGGATAGTAGTAGGAAGCGGGTAACGATACCTTACGGCAGGGGATGCGCCTTGACGCACATTCACTTTTCCAGATACTTTCGCAGCCGTCCCTTCAGCCTGTGAATGCTCTGGCTGTGAAGCTGGCAGACACGTGACTCGGTGATATCGAGCACCTTGCCTATTTCCTTCATGGTAAGCTCGTCATAATAGTAAAGAGATATGACGAGCTTCTCCTTTTCCGGCAACGTGTCAACGGCCTCTTTTATTATTTCCTTGAGTTCGTTCAGCCTGTGGATCGTGACCGGATCCTTGCCGTTCGGGTCCTTTATGCAGTCAAGTATATTCAGACCCTCGCCTTCCTTGAGACCCAGGTCTTCGATATTGAGCACGCTGAACGAGCTCACCTCTCTGAGGAGTTTGAATAGGTGCTCTTCGCTTATTCCAAGGAACTCCGCGACCTCTTCGCTCTCGGCAGGCCTTCCCATGCGTTTTTCCACGGCGTCATAGGCCTTGGCGAGCTGATTGGACTTCTCCCTCATCGAACGGCTCATCCAGTCCATGTTTCTGAGCTCGTCCATTATCGCGCCGCGTATCCTTATGGTCGCGTAAGTCTTGAACTTGACCCCCCTGGAAGGATCGAACTTGTCGACGGCCTCGATCAGCCCAATGGTTCCTGAGCTTACGAGGTCGTTTATCTCTATGTGTGGTGGCAGATGAATTGCAAGCTGGTGCGCTATGATCTTGACAAGGGTGGCGTTCTCCGTAATCAGCTTATCCCTCTGGGCGCTGTTGTTGAAGTATTTGTTTGGTTGTGAGCCGTACATGGCAACCCCTCTGTTCATATCATCCTGCCCTGCCTAAAACCCGCTTCCTACCATCTTTCTCCAGAAGAACTGGATCCCGCCTTTAAGTTCGTTGCATACCGAAAGCTCACTCAAACCCTTTGCGATCTCACGGTAGCAGACACTGGCCATGGTGGAAGGAAACGCCTCGAGCACGGCCCGCTGCTGTATGACGGAGTTCTGAACGTTCTCATCGTACAGAACGCAGCCCAGGTAATCGACCGAGACGTTCAGGAACTTAGCAGCCACGAGGCTCAGCTTACGATAAACCTCCATGCCTTCCTGGCGGCTCTTGACCGAATTCACGAGCAGCTTGAATGCCCTTTCCCCGTACTTCTTGTGCATCACCTTCATCATGGCATATGCGTCTGTTATCGAAGTGGGCTCAGGAGAGGCGACCACGACTATCTCCTGTGCCGCCATGTTGAAGAAGAGCACGTTGTCGGATATGCCTGCGGCCGTGTCTATTATCATGATATCGATCCTTTCGGCAAGCTCTTCGAGGTGGGCGTCCAGGGCAAGGCGTTGCTCCGCAGCGAGGTCCGTTAGCTCCGTAAGCCCCGATGATGCCGGCAGTATCATGACGCCGGCCGGCCCGTTGACTATCACCTCGTCCAGTGTCTTCTCGCCCCTCAGGAAGTGCCCTATGTTGTACTTCGGTGCAAGACCGAGGAGTATATCCAGATTGCCGAGGCCGAGATCGGCATCCAGAAGAAGCACCCTCTTACCCATCTGTGCAAGGGCGACGGAGATGTTGGCCACGGTATTGGTCTTCCCCACACCACCTTTTCCGCTCGTGACGGCTATGACCCTTACATTGTGGCAAGTACCATCCGGTGCAGTTCCCTCGTCCTCCTCCCCTCGTGCGGCGATCTTCCTAAGTGTGAATGCCTGATCCATCTCTCCTCCACCGTTACAAAAGTGTGTCAGTTTGCCAGAAAAAGCCTCTGCAATCTGTCGAGTGTTGCCGTCTCTATGTCCTCCGGAACGCGTTGCCCGGTTGTCAGGTAGGCGATCGGCTTCTTTGAATACAATGCCGTATTGAGTATGGGACCGACCCCTCCTGCCTCATCCAGCTTCGTAAGTGTCAAGCAATCCACGGGCATTGAATCAAACCTCTTTATTGTGTCATAGAGACATTCGTCCCTCGTATTGACGCTCAAAACAAGGTTGAACTTTACAGACGGAATCAAGGCGGCAAGTTCCTTCAGCTGCCTGATCTGGGCCCCGTCACCTCTTCCCCTGCCGGCCGTGTCTATCAATATCAGCTCCTTGTCCCTGTGCTTGTCTACAAGTCCCGAAAGTTCGTAGGGAGTTTCAGCCACATCCACCGGGACACCGATTATGTTCCCGTAAAGCTTGAGCTGTTCAGCGGCTGCTATGCGATACGTGTCCATCGTCAGCAGTGCTGTGCGTCTTTTTTTCTTAAGTGCGAGGATGGATGCGAGTTTTGCGATCGTGGTCGTCTTGCCTACTCCCGTAGGACCGACAAAGGTCATTACGGTCCTTTTTCCATTATCGGCAAATGGATTCTTTAACTTTACACTGTTGAGCAAAGTTTTTTTAACATCGCTCAACAGCGAGTCCACATCCGGGATCCCGTTGTCTGTTCCTGCCCTTGAAAGGACCGACAAGAGAAGATCCCTGACGAATGCCCTGTCGACACCTGCCTTGGACAGCTCCTCCTCTATCCTCTGAAAGCTTCTGCCCGCAGGTGTATGGTTGTGCGTAACCATCAAACCCATGAGTTCCCGCAGTTCCCGCAGCTCCTTCAGGACCGCAGAGTCATCCCGCTCCACGCGTGATTCCCTCAGTTCTCGGTCCACCGCGGCGACCACCTCCACGGAATCACCGTCCGGGGCCTTCCTTGTCTCGAGTATCAGCGCCTCGTCCCCGAGTTCCTCCTTTACGGCACGCATTGCCTCGTTTGCATCCTTCCCACTGAATCTCTTTATATGCATGCTACAACCTCACAACCTTGAGGGTCTTCACCCTGACGTTGTCGGCGATCTCGTTATGAGACAGCACGGATATCGATGGAAACGACTTCTCCACCAGCTTGCGAACAAAGCGCCTCACCTCCTGTGAGACCAGGATCACCGGCTGTGTCCCGGTTGCAACCGCCTCCTCAAGCGCGTCACCTATCTTTGTAAGCACGCGGTGGGCAAAGGTAGGCTCTATGGCGAGGTAGGCCCCCTGGGCGGTTTCCTTGACCGAGGAGGTGATCTTCTCCTCTATGTCGTGGCTGAGGGAGATGGCGGGGATGGTCGAATCGGCGCCAACGTGGGCGTTGGATATTCTCCTTGCGAGCCGCACCCTCACGTACTCGGTAAGGAGATCCGGATCCTTGGTCACCATGCCGTAATCAGCAAGTGTCTCCAGTATGGTCTGAAGATCCCTTATGGACACCCTCTCCCTCAGGAGGTTCTGCAGCACCTTCTGCACCATGCCGACGGTCAAGGTGTTCGGAACAAGCTCTTCAACCACCTTTGGATGAGACTTCGCCACCTTGTCAAGCAGCGTCTGGACCTCCTGCCGTCCCAGGAGCTCCTCGCAATTGGCCCTTATGAGCTCGCTTATATGTGTCGCCACAATGGCGGAATGCGTCACAACGGTGTACCCGAGAACCTGGGCCTTCTCCTTGTTGGACTCCGGCACCCACAGGGCGGGCAGACCGAAGGCCGGATCCCTGGTGGGAATACCGTCGAGCTCCCCCTTGGCATTGCCGGGATCCAGCGCCAGGAAGTAGCCCTGCATGAGCTCACCCCTGCCGACCTCGAGCCCCTTTATCAGGAAGACATACTCGGTTGGATTGAGCTGGAGGTTGTCCTTTATGTGTATAGACGGCACTATAAGCCCCATCTCCTCAGCGAACTGCCTTCTTATACCCCTTATCCTTTCGAGCAGTTCCCCGCCCTCGGATTCATCCACAAGCGGTATGAGCCTGTAGCCGACCTCGAGCCCAAGGACATCCAACAGAGGCAACTCGTCGATGGGCTCGGCCCTGCGCACAGGTTCCGCCTTCTCCTTCTCCTTTTCAAGCAACGCCCTCTCGGCCTTCTTCTTCTCTTCCCTGAAGAGCATGTAACCCGTGCCGAGCGCGATGGCGGAAAGGATAAAGAACGGAATCTGGGGAAGTCCAGGTACAAGCCCCATGGCGAATATGATCCCCGAAGCGATCATGATCGGTTTGGGGTGGAACATGAACTGCTTGCCCAGACGGATATTGAGCCCCGACTCTGAACTTATGTTGGAAACAACGATACCGGCTGCGGTGGAGATGACAAGGGCCGGTATCTGGGCCACAAGGCCGTCGCCCACTGTAAGCAGGGTGTACGTCATGGCGGCGTCCTTAAGCCCCATGCCCTGTTGAAGCACACCTATAATCAGCCCGCCGCCTATGTTTATGAAGGTTATAAGCACACCGGCCACGGCGTCACCCCTGACGAACTTGCTTGCACCGTCCATGGAGCCGTAAAAGTCGGCCTCCAGGGCGATCTCCTCCCTCCTTTTGCGCGCCTCTTCCTCGCCTATCAGGCCGGCGTTGAGGTCCGCATCTATGCTCATCTGCTTTCCTGGCATGGCGTCCAGGGTAAACCTTGCGGCCACCTCTGCTATGCGCCCCGCGCCTTTCGTGATGACAACGAAGTTTATGATGACGAGTATCGCAAAGACTATGAAGCCAACGGCGTAGTTGCCGCCTACGACGAAGTTGCCGAACGACTTTATGACCTCTCCGGCTGCATCCGCTCCTTCGCTTCCCCTGAGCAGTATCAGCCTCGTGGTCGCAACGTTGAGCGAAAGCCTGAAGAGGGTCGCCACAAGAAGTATCGTTGGGAAGGTGGAGAACTCGAGCGGCCTTCTGATGTACACGGCAACAAGGAGTATTATGAGTGCAAAGGTTATGTTGAAGGTCAGAAGAAGGTCCAGCAGGAACGGCGGCAGCGGAAGTATCATGACCGCCAGCACACCAACTATCCCCACGGGAAGCAGAAACTCTCCGCCTTTTCTGAGCCTCTCTATGTTCTCGATGATAGTTGCCATCTGCGGTTTCTCCTAACGTGACCCGCCCTTCGGCCTCAGGCTGTAGACGTAGGCAAGCACCTCCGCCACGGCCCTGTAGAGGCTTTCGGGTATCTCCATGCCGACTTCAACGAACTTGAAGAGGCTTCTTGCCAGGGGCTTGTTCTCAACAACGGGTATGTCATGCTCCCTGGCTATCTCCTTTATCCTTTCGGCGATGAGCCCGGCACCCTTGGCCACCACTACCGGTGCACGCGAGCTCTTCCTGTCGTACTTTAGCGCGACGGCAAGGTGTACCGGGTTTGTGACCACCACGTCCGCCCCCGGAACATCCTGCATCATCCTCTTTCTGGCCAGCTCTCTCTGTATACTCCTTATGCGTGATCTTACAAGCGGATCACCCTCCGTCTCCTTGTGCTCCTCCTTGACCTCCTCCTTGGTCATCCGCAGACCCCTCAGGTAATTCCACTTCTGGTACGCGTAGTCGATGACGGCTATGACGGCGAGCACCCACACGGTCCTTGTGAGAATCCTCAATGTCACCCTTCCGGTGTATGCCATTGAGCTCACCACCTCCATATCCACAAGGGACGGCAGTGTCCGCCACTCCTTTGCAACGGATGTGTAAACCACGTAGCCGAGCACGGCGATCTTGAGAAGCGACTTGAACAGCTCGGCTATCGACGTTACAGAGAAAAACTTCTTGGCGCCTGAAATCGGGTCCAGCTTGGCCATGTTGGGCTCAAGCGGCTTGGTCGAAAACACGATCCCGTTCTGAAGAAGATACGCAGCCACGCTGAACAGCGGTATTATCACGAAGGCTGGCGACAGGATCACAAAGAGCCTGTAGGTCGTCCTGAAAAAGAGGTCCCTCATCTCATGTACCCCCATCTCCGTCCCACTCAGACCGGAAAAGGCCGCCTTCATGAATGCGCTCAACCCCTCCATCATCCATATGCCGAGAAAAGATATGACAATCAGGCCACCGAGGACGGTAAAGAACGTGCCGACCTCCTTGCTTATCGCCAGGTTGCCCTGTTCGCGTGCTTCCTCAAGCCTTCGCGATGTTGGCGATTCGGTTTTTTCCCTGTCGTCATCGGCCATCTCACATCACCTCGAGCAACCTGAAGACCCTCCACCACATGTCTTGCATCAACCTCACCATCGCCCCCTGGAAAAAGGGCATTGACATCGCCATAACGAGGAACCCCACTATGGTGGCCACCGCAAACCCTATAACGAACATATTCAACTGCGGCACAGTCCTCGCCATGATACCGAGGGAGGTGTTCATGAAAAGAAGCGTGGCCATAACCGGGGCCGCAATCTTCACACCGGTCACAAAGACATTGCCGGATATATGGAGTATGTGTTGCATCAGGGTACCGGTCAGGTGAGTCCCGTAGGGAGGAACCGTCTCAAAGCTCTTCTTCAGCGCCGCGATCACCAAGAGGTGACCGTTTATGGAGAGGAATATAAGAAGGCTCAGTATGCTCATCAGCCGACCGAGGACCGTTATCTGGACGCTGTTTATGGGATCGTAGACATTGGCCATCCCCAGTCCCATCTGAAAACCGCTCACCTGCCCGGCGAATTCGAATCCGGCGAAGACGAACCTCACTGTAAGACCGATGGTGAAGCCTATCAGCAGCTCGCCCGCGATGCCGAGGCACAGACCTATGAGATCCCCGGGCATCTCGACCGGCGGCACTATGGACATGAGCACGAGGCTCAGGACTATGGCCAGGCCCGTCTTTATACGCAACGGCACGTTGGGCGTGCCGAAGACCGGGGCGAGCATCAACATCGAACCGGTCCTTATGAGTACGAAGAGGAAGGTCGATGCGTTGTTTGTGATATATTCCACGAGTTCCATCGGTGCACCTTGGCTATCTTATGTAGGACGGCAGGTTGGTGAATATCTCCGCCGTGAACCTCAGTATGGTCTGAAGCATCCACGCAGAAAAGACCAGGAGCGCGACAAATACCGCTATGATCTTGGGGACGAAGGTCAGGGTCATCTCCTGTATCTGGGTCACTGCCTGAAAGATACTCACCGTAAGCCCCACGGCCATGCCGCAAAGTAGTATGGGCACGCTCAGCATGAGCGCCACCTCTATGGTGCCTTTTCCTATGGATACAACGAACTCAGGTGTCATTTTTAACCCCGTTTACTGTTATGTTAACCGGTACGGATCCAACCCCACGTATCAGCCGAAGCTGTTTACAAGAGAACCCACCAGAAGGTACCATCCATCGGCGAGCACAAAGAGCATGAGCTTGAACGGCAGCGATATCATCACCGGGGGCAACATCATCATTCCCATGCTCATCAAGACACTTGCAACGACCATATCGATGACCAGAAACGGCAGGTAAATAAGAAAACCTATCTGGAAGGCCGTCTTGAGCTCGCTCGTCACAAAGGCCGGTATGAGCACATACAGCGGCACATCCTCCTTACTGGCAGGCCTCTCGGCCTTTGTAATGTCGACAAAGAGCTTCAGGTCTTTCTTGCGGACGTTCTTCAGCATGAACTCCTTCAACGGTGTAGCGGCCTCGGCCAGAGCCGTCTCCTGGGTGAGAAGCCCCTCCCTGTAGGGCTGAATCGCATTTGCATTTATGCTCTTGAAGGCCGGATGCATCACAAAGAAGGTAAGGAAGAGCGCCATGCCTATAAGCACCTGGTTGGGCGGAGCCTGCTGCACGCCGATCGCCTGCCTCAGCAGGGCAAATACGATGACGAGCCTCGTAAAGGAGGTCATCATTACAAGGATGGATGGAACAAGGGTCAGTACGGTGAGCAGTAATACTATCTGAATTGCCGGTGTAAGGCCCTCGGATTCACCGGAACCGCCGAATGTTATGCTGAGCGCAGGAAGAATCTCGCCATCCTCGGCCGCAATGGCTATCGCCGGGATCAAGAATACAACCGCCGCTATCAACATAGGCAAGGACAACCTCTTCGCAAGCGGCCTCAATCGGACCCGCGGTGGACATCTGAAGTGTGAAACAAAACGGCTATGCATCATCCGTACCCGCCCCGCTGTTTGATCTCGAAAAATTCAGCTTCTGATGCAGCACTTCCAGAAAAGGGCGTCCTCCCCGTGCTTGATACCTTCTCACCTCATCAATGGCCTCTGGGCGCTCAAGCTTTGTAAGACAGACTATGGAATTCGGGGTAAGACCAAGCACGAGCACCTCCCCGGCAACATCCACTATCGCTATGTTCTTCTTAGGTCCGAGATAGCTCCTGGCGATGATCCTCACGGGTGAGGTGCCCATGGAATGCAAACCGGTCTTCAGCCCTCGCCTTGTAAACAACCTGAAGAGAAAAAACGAGATCCCGAAGAGCCCCAGGACCGTAAGGAGGGCGACCATCGCCTTCATCAGGTGATACCAGTAAGAGTCCGTCATTTTAACTGGTTTATCCTTTCCGCCACGCTTACTATGTCAGTAAGCCTTACGCCGAACTTGTCATTGACAACAACGACCTCCCCCCTGGCGATGAGCTTGCCGTTCACCAGTATCTCCATTGGCTCACCGGCCAGCTTCTCAAGCTCGAGGACCGAGCCCTGGCCGAGCTGCAAGAGGTCGTTTATGAGTATCTTTGTCTTGCCGAGCTCAACCGAAAGGGTCACCGGGATATCGAGGATCATATCAAGGTTTGCGACACTTCCCTTGCTTTCACCGGCCAGGTTTGAGAAGCTGGCCGGCTGCACATCGGCCTGTTGCTGTCTTACAGCTTCCTCGAACTCCTTTGACGCCGCCTCCTCTGCCTGCTGCTGTCTTACGGCCTCTTCGAACTCCTTCGCGATACCGTCAGCATCGTCCCCGGTTGCCGTATCGGATGTCTGCGTATCGGCTCCGGATTCCCCGCCTGTCTCATCCTGATCCGTCACACCGCTGCCGGCCTGTCCGTTCAATTCATCCCGGACATCTGTATCGTTCTGCTGGTTCTCAGTCATTTTTCCCCCCTCTTTTTACTGCTCCTAATATCTCAACCGCGTAGTTCTTTCCGGCCAATCCAGGTTTTCCGTGAAACTTCGGAACGCACTCTATGCAGACATCCAGAGGTTCGGTAACCTTCCTGTCGAGTTCTATCACATCCCCAACCTGAAGCCCCATGACCTCTGAGACACTTATCTCTGCAGAGCCGACTACACAGGTTATGCCGAGCTCTATGCCCATCACATGGTTCTTCAGCCTTACCACCCACTCGGAGCTGGTCTCGATAAGCTCAGCCTGCGTGCCGTAAAGCTTTTCCTTGATCGGCTCGATGGTGTAATAAGGGATGCAGAGATAGAAGTTGTTGGTCTTGCCGTCTATCTCCATGGCGAAGGTCACCAGGCTCACAACCTCGGTTGGATTCATTATGTTTGCAAACTGGGGATTCGTCTCCGTCCGCAGATACTCGAACTGAACGGGATAAACCGGCTTCCAGACCTTCGTAAACTCGGCGAATATGAGATCCACCACCTTCTTGATCACCATCTGTTCGAGCGGGGTAAAGTCCTTGCCCTCCACCCGGGTTGCGAACCTGTTGTCTCCGCCGAAGTAGCTGCCGACTATCTGAAAGACAAGATTCGGATCGAGTGCGAGTATACCGTTGCCCCTGAGCGGAGGCATCTGGAATATATTCATGCTGGATGGAAGGGGGAGGTTCTTGAGAAAATCGCCGAACTTCATCATCTGCGGCGGTTCCGAGGTGATGTCTATAACCTTGTTTATGAGAGTCGATGCCGAGCTCCTTGTCTGACGGCAGAACTTTTCATTGACCATCTCGAAGGCGGGCATCCTCGCCCTTACCACCCTGGTGTGGCTGGTGAAGTCGTACTTCTCGACCCCATCGACGGATTCAGGTTCCGCCTTCTTTTCCGAGACCTTTATCTCACCGCCCGAGACACCCTTTAAGAGGGCATCTACTTCATTCTGTGATAGTATCTGTTCAGCCATGAATACGTGCGTTTTTACGTTTACCGCGGCGTCGATGCAGACGCTGCTGCGCTACTGAACCACGAACTCGGTGAAATATACAGTCTTCACCTTGTCACCCTTCATCACATGGTTGATCCGTTCCACTATCTCGTCTCTGAGCCTGTACTTGCCCTGTATATTGCCGATATCCCTGTAGCTCTTGCTGCTCAGAAGGATTATCAGCGAGTTCCTTATCTTGGGCCTCAAGCTGTTCATCCTTTCCACAGAAACAGGCTCCTTGAGCTCGAGGCCTATTTGAAGCCTCAGATACCTTGTACCCGAATTGTCCTGCAGATTCACGACAAACGGCTTGAGCTCGAAGACCTCGCCCTGTTCTTTCGACCCCCCCTTCTTTACAACATCACCTGAAGCGGCTTCAGCCCCCTTATCCGCCTCGGCGGTGGCCTGGACATCCTGAGCGCTCTCAGCGCCGTCCGGAGCGGAAGATCTCAGAAAAAAGAAAGCTCCAGCGCCTATAACTATGACGGCCGGTGCCACAAGGACTATCAGGCGTTTTTTTCCTGTAAGCCCCGCGAGAAGGCCCTTTATACCACCCTTCTTCTCCTCCGGAGTCTCCTCGGCCCCGGTCTTCTTATCCTCTTCCTCGTTGGCCATATTGAATATCCTCCTGCAAGGTTCGAATCCCCCCGGCCCGTTTGAGAACCTGCCCGCCGACAGGCAGGGGGGCTTCAAATATGGGAAGTTTCGATCATCTACCTTCTCAATGCATCTTCAATTAAGGTTATTGCAATAGTCGTGCCACCTGGACGGTACGACCGTGGACAGAGGTTTAAATCCGTTACTATTTGAAAATACTGGATAAAACAGGCTTGTGTAATATATTGCGAAGCTATTGGCGGGTCGTTGAGTCAAAGGATTGAATTCTAACGCGTCAGAATTATGACTGGAGCTTGGAGGAGGGCTTGAATCAAAAAGGCCGGGGCACGGTGTGATTACCGTACCCCGGCCACATGTTGCTTACCTCTTGAGGTTCACCAGCTCGCTCAGTATCTCGTCGGTTGTGGTTATGATCCTGGAGTTCGCCTGAAAACCGCGTTGCGCTGTGATCATGTTTATGAACTCAGAGGCAAGGTCCACGTTCGAGAGCTCGAGCGTGCTCGGCTGGATGGTACCCTTTCCGGCGCTGCCCGGTTCGCCAATGAGCGGCTGCCCGGAGTTGTATGTCTCCATGAAAAGCGACCTCCCTGCGCTTGAAAGCCCGTTCGTGCTTGGAAAGGTCGCAAGCAGCACCTGTGCCAGCGTCCTGCTCCTGCCGTTCGAGAATACACCCTCGATGAGTCCGTCCGAGTTTATGTTTATCCTTTGCAGTGACCCTGCGGCATAACCGTCCTGGTTCAGCAACGTGACCGCCGATGTTGTGCCGTACTGGGTCACCCCGTCCTTGCCGGTTCCACCCGATGTCGTGGGCGTGCCGAAGTCGAAGTCTATGGCCTGGTCCTGTGTGCCCCCGCCGGAGAAGTCGAAGCCTCCGGTGGGATACGTAACACCGCTATCGGAATAAAGGGCACCGCTCATGTTGAATGTGAGGCTGCCGTTGGCCTGGATCTGTGTGGTGCCGGTATAGCTGTCGTCAGAGTCCACCACGGCGTACCAGTCCCATACGTTTCCGTTGGAGGTCAGCGAGTCCTTTCTGAAGTACAGAGTTATGAGGTGCTCGTTTCCCAGCGAGTCGTAGACCGTCACGGGTACCGAGAAGTTCGACGTCTCCCCTGCCTTGGCCACGAAGAAGTCACCTGCAGCGTTGTCGCTCGATGCGCTCGAGCCCACGGCTATCGTGTCAGTCGTGGTATTGTTGAAGCCGAGTATGGTCGCGGCTGAGCTTCCCGTCCAGTCGAGCTGAAGCGTGGCCGAGTTTCCGGAGGGGTTGCTTATCGAGAACTTCCCCGTCTGGTCGTCGTATGTGACCGTGTACTGATCTGATATGCCGTTTTTGGCCTCCAGCGCGTTCTTTATGGCACCGGCCACGGTCTCGCCGCTGTATGCATTACCAGAGGTGAGCCCGCCGTCGGATATGAGATCGGCCGTTACCCACGTGGTCCCGCCGTCCACGCTCATGCGTATGTCCTCGTTGCTGCCGGTCGTGAAGACGAATCCGGTCACCTCGGAGTTCGAGTCAAGGTTAGCCGACAGGGTTACAAGGGTCGTTGCGCTCGGCTCTATGGTACTCGCTGAGAGCTGTATGTCGGTTATCGAGTTCTGCAGAACCCCGGAGGAGTTCGCAACGTAACCCTGGACCACGAGGTCGCTCGGGTTGACAAGGTAACCGTCCTTGTCAAGGTGGAACTGTCCGGCCCTCGAATAGTAGGTGCCGGAAGGGTCGCTTAGTATGAAGAATCCGTCACCGCTTATGGCGAGGTCAAGCCCCGAGGTGGTGGTCTCGAATGCCCCTTGGCCGAAGGATCTTTCAACGGCCGCCATCTTCACACCAAGGCCTATCTCCGATGCGCCCGAGCCGCCCACGCTCTGGTTCAACACGTCCTCAAAAGAGACCCTGCTCCCCTTGAAACCCACTGTATTCAGGTTTGCTATGTTATTACCTATGACCGAAAGCGCCGACATATTGGCGTTCAGTCCGCTTATTCCCGTGAACAATGAAGTCTGCATTGTTACCCCTCCTTTTTATATCTAATATATTTCCTTAACCTTATCGATCGGAACGAGGTTGCTGCCCACAGAAAGGTATGGCTTGCCGTCTTCATAGTAGACGCCGGTTACGATGTCGCTGGTATAAGGCACGACCTTTACAGGCGTACCTTGACCGTCCAGGGCGCTCACAGTAAACGAGTATGCACCCGGCCCAAGGAGATTACCGTTAGAGTCCCTGCCGTCCCATACCGCCTGGTAGCTTCCCGCGGGTCCCCCCTGTGTGCTGATAGATCTCACGGTCCTTCCGCTGGCGTCGTGCACCGTAAGCAGCACCTCATTTGCAGAGCCTTCGAGTTCGTAGCCGAGGGATACCGGCTCTCCCCTGTAATCAAAGGCATCTCCTTCGGTCGTTACGACCCTGCCGACCAGACTTGATACAGAGAAGTTCTTCAATGAGGCGATACTGTCTGAGACGTTGCCCATCTCGAGCTGAAGGTTCTGTATCCCCTCGAGCGAGCTGAACTGTGCAAGCTGAGCCACGAACTCCGTGTTCTCGAGCGGATCGAGCGGGTCCTGATTCTCGAGCTGCGCCACGAGGAGCTTGAGAAACGCCTCCTTGCCGACCTCCTTTCTTACGGCCGGTTTAAACAGCGCGCTGTCGTCTGCCGCTGAATAAATGCCGCTTATCTCCATTCAATCACCTCCCTGCGCCGAAGCGTGCCGGCTGATACCTTCTTCCGGTCGGCGCCCTTGCTTTTCACTCTGAAAGAGCCATTCCGTGTAATCTTTTCCCGCAACTTGAAGCGGGCTAGGACGACAAATTGAAGCTCCTTGCAGCTTGCTGCAGTAAATGCCTGCCTGTGCGGGCGGACCGCACGCAAACAGGCGCTCGCGATGCATGTTCAATGTACCCAAGGCTCCCGCGCGGATTATCGCAAGAAGCCTCCATCAGGCGAAGATATCTATACCGCTGCCGCGCGAAGCGGTGTTGATCCCTTGAAGCAGCCGGACCGGCTGCTCCGGAACATCCCGGTGCATTGGCTTAAGTGAAGACGCATCGGGACGGCCACCGTCCCCAAAATCCGAAAACTGTCTATCCCCGTGCGCGGCGGCCTGGGACCAGCCGCTGCCGAGCTCTATGGTGTACTTATCGAGCGTAAGCCCGTGCTGAGAGAATATTTCCCTGAGCCTCACAGCATCGGCCTCGAGTACACTCTTTACCATCAGGTTGTCGACGGTAATCCTTGTCTTCACACCGCCGTCGTCATCAACCCTTATCCGTATGCGCAACTCACCGAGGCTTGCGGGATGCAGCTTAACCCTGGCCTCCCTCCCCCCCTGGGCGAGGCTCAGCCTGACCCCGTTGTCAAGCTGCAAAAAGAGGCCCTCGCCCGTCTGACGTAACCTGGCATGCCCGGTCGACGGAGCGGCCTCCTTCACCACTCCGTGCATAACCTCGTCCGCATCAACGTTGGAGATTGGCCCGTTCCCTGCACCGGCCTTGCCATACTCCGCGAACCTGGAACCATGATTATCCTTTTGAGCCGCTGTACGGGCTTCGGTAAACAGAGGCGCCTTGGCGGAATCAAATGAAGCCGACAGATAGGGCTCGCCCACACCAGACTTGATTAACAGCCCGTCCTCAATGCCGGCATCAACCCCGTCCACTTCATCAAAGACCGGCTCCTTTTCCGGAGCGATCTTTTGTTCCGAAGCATGCTTTCGAAGAGCCGTATTGAGCCTAGCCTGTCCAACAGAAGCTTCCAGGGAGGAAAGGTTAGAAGGGTGCTCCCCGGTCCGGAACTGGAACTCTCCTTGTACGTCTTTCTCTGATGCCTTAACCCCGAGGAACTCCAAAAGTCCCTTAACCTCCTCTGGTCTGCCATAGCCCCGGGGCTGCTTCTTATCCACGGGCGAAGCCCCCGCCACATCGGAAACATCGGCCCTGTTCCCACCGCCTGCAACCCGCGCTTCACCATTGCGCAGATCGATCTTAAAAGCATCTTTTGGAGAATGGTTGCCAATACCCGGCTGGGGTGGGACAGTGCGTGCGGCCTCGACCTTCATGCCGTCTGGTGTTTCACCGGGCACTTCGATACCGGCCTCCACACCATCCACCTCTGCCATATCCTTAAAGGAGCTACTCAACGGCCCACTGATCACCCCGGCGTCACGTCCGGTCTCGGCCCGGGGCTCTGTGCGGATGTCCTGTGGGGCTGCGGCGGCCTTTACTTCAACACCAGCGGTGAGTCCACCGCCTGATTCTGTCAAGGTAACAGACTCAGACACATCCCCCTCCAGGTGCTCCTTCGAATCCCAACCCGCCTTGTCAACGCCTCCGGTACCCGCTGGCTCGCCTGCAGGCTCACCCCGTATCTCTTCCGATGTTGAAAGGTGCTGAGAAAAGCCAGCTGTTGAAGATGAATCCATGGCGCGATCATCCCCAATGGGACGCATACCTGCGGAGGAGGTGCGGGGGCGTGCGTCCCCCCCGATCAATACGCCAACAGTCTGAGTCGTCTGAATGAAAAGACCGTCCATCGAAACCTCTGTCTTGCGGTTAAAGACCACCTGACGGTCCTTATGATATGCAACCAGCGTGCCAGCTGGCTTGTGGCAAGTTTTCTTCTTACAAATCAAATAGTTGGAAGGATCAAAAAGGCCCTATGACGGGGAATTGGATCAGCAGGGCAGGCACAATGTTCCTATGGTGGAAATTTTGTTCCGCCCATGAAGCGGAGAGTCGGGCGAAAGTGGATCTATCTGGGAATCTCCATCGGGGGGATCACCTCAAGGGCTTGCTCATCAGCTGACTGAACCTTACGGACTTCTCCACCGCTACCATCGAGAGTATCTTGCCGGCCTTCTTTTCCTTCATCGTTGAAAGTATCATAACGGCCATCTTCTCATCCAGTTTTTCGAGTCGGGCGGCGGCGTCCTCTGGCGGCATGGATTCATATATCTTAACGATCCTCTGGGTCCGCCTGCTATTGGCCTCATCTATCCTGCTGAGCGCCTTGTCGAGCTCGGCACGCAGCTTCTTGAGTTCCAGCATCCTTTCGTCGATCCCTTTTCTTATGGTGGTAAGCCTCTGCTCGAGGTTGGCCAAGGCCTCCTCCCTGCGGTCGAGCTCCTTCTCTCTTCGCCGTATGGCCTCAAGCAACCCCTTCTCCTCCTTGGTCACTATGCCATGCGAATCAGGACCTCTCCTCTCAACCTTCGGCTCGCTGCGGGCCAAACCCTCTTCTGCATGCACCGGGCTGTAATCGAAAAGACCGGATGTGGCCATGAGCCACCCGAGAAACAGAACCATCTTCAAAGAAAAGATTATTGTAAGAAGTCTAAACCCCATCTTTCTTGTTCCTTGCAAACCTAAGGGCCGCGATCTCGTCGGTGTCCTTCTGCTCAGCCCTGTTGGCCTCCACCCTGTACGACTCCAGCGACCTCTCCTTTACGAGCTCAACGGTCTTCTTGGCCTTTGAGGACTCTACAAGTTCCTTCCTTTTCAGCTCGTATGCGGCCCTGAGCTCGTTGACGATCTTTTTCTGCTCCTCTATGTAGTGCTTTAGGCTGTTGATGTAATTGTAGTGGAGGTTCAACTCGGTCGTTCCGCCTCCCTCTTCCTTCAGCCTGTCGAGCTCATAGACGGACTTCTGGTAGGCATCCCTGAGCGTTTCCAGCTTTCCCTCTTCCTCTTCCAGCATCCTGCCGGCCTCCAGGAAGTCCCTTCTGAAGAGCTCTTCCATCCTTTTCCTGTACTCAAGGAGCGGCTCGAGTTTGAAGACGAATTTTTGCACCTTTAAAACCCCGTACAGAAGATCCTGCAAAAGCGGCAGGAGGTCTCCGAGTTTAAAGTACTCCCCCGGGAATCAAACAATCCCGGCCGTATCACCCCACGATCCCGTAGAGCATCTGAACGCTGTCCTCGTAGTCGGCCATCTCTGTCATATTCTGGCAGAGGAAGCTGTTAATCTTGTCGATAAGCCCTATAGCCCTGTCCACCTTGGGGTCGCTTCCCTGCTTGTATGCGCCTATGCTTATGAGGTCATAGGCCTTCTTGTATGTGGCCATGATACTTTTGACCTCGCGCGCGAGCCTCATATGCTCGGGTGAGACTATATCCATCATCACCCTGCTCACGCTCGAAAGGATATCGATCGCCGGATAGTGCCCCTGGCTTGCAAGTTCCCTTGTAAGGACGATATGGCCGTCAAGTATCGCCCTGACCGCGTCGGCTATCGGATCATTGACGTCGTCACCCTCGGCAAGCACCGTATAGAAGGCGGTTATGGTCCCCGCCGATTCCGATGTGCCTGCCCTCTCCAGGAGCCGCGGCAACATGGCAAAGACCGACGGAGGATACCCCTTGGTCGCCGGCGGCTCACCCGTTGCAAGGCCGACCTCGCGCTGGGCGCTGGCGAACCTCGTGACCGAGTCCATCATCAACAGTACGTTTCTGCCGCGGTCCCTGAAGTACTCGGCAACAGCCGTTGCAAGAAACGCCGCCCTCATCCTTATGAGGGGGGGCTGGTCCGACGTGGCGACAACCACGACCGATCTCTTGAGACCTTCCTCTCCGAGGTCCTTCTCTATGAACTCCTTTACCTCCCTGCCCCTCTCCCCAACAAGGGCGATCACGCTCACATCGGCCTCTGTGCCGCGCGCCATCATACCCAGCAACACGCTCTTTCCCACACCGCTTCCTGCAAATATGCCTATCCTCTGTCCCTTGCCGACCGTCAGAAGACCGTTTATGGCCTTTATGCTGACATTCAACGGCTCTTCTATCCTCCTTCTCGCAAGCGGATTGGGCGGCTGGCTGTAAAGCGGGTATTCTCCGTCAAAGTCAATGGGGCCCAAACCGTCGATGGGCTCGCCGAGCCCGTCGATCGTGCGGCCCAGGAGATTTTCCCCTACCTTGACCCCCACCCCCTTCTTCTTTATGATGATCTTGCTGCCCGGCCCTATCCCCC
>WGEY01000110.1 GCA_015492495.1 Deltaproteobacteria bacterium
CCGGCAATACGCCGGCCCTTGCATGTCGGGTGTCAAAACTGGGGTTTGCAGGAAAGGAGGCCTGCCTGTACGCACCGGATGCGGCATCCACCCCTCACAGGCTCAATGTCTCTTCTTGTTGTTCGTAAGCTCGACCCCAAGGTCCTGTGCTGTCTTCATCATCCAGAGGTTCATGAACCCCATCGCGGCGTTGCCGCCGTTTTCGGAGTCCGCTCCGGCGCTGTTCATCGTTATATCCGGCACCCACTTCTGCTTGCCGAGCTCCTTTGCGAGCACCGACATCACGCTTACGTAGGCATCGAGCTTTTCCTGCAGGGCGCCGTCGGCCTGGTAGATGAGCCGCTTCCTTTCGGCCAGCCCATGGCCATCGAATATGTACGCCCTCTTCGTATGGATACCTCCTGAAACCGAGACAGGTCCACGGAGAGAAGAACCGGAGGCGGGGAAAGCGACCGACGCCGACCGGTACGGTACGGGAGCTTCAGCGCGAACCACCTCATGAGGCCGCAGGGAACTGGCCCTGGTATTTACTCGCTTACCCGGCTTGCGGTGCGTGGTGTGCGGCCGGCCGGGCAGCGGACAGGCGCTCCCATTGCATCCTCACTTCAAGTGCAGGATCTTCATCACTGGCTGATTGCGTGCAGGATCTTCATTAAAGCCCGAGACCAGCAATACGTCATGGCCGGACCGTCCCAGGTTGCAGCGTGCGCCGACCTGGGCGCACAGGCGCCTCCAGTCACGCGTGTGCGACTCGCGGGTGGAGACCGGGACTATCCCCCAGTGCAGCGCCAGGCGCCTGCACATAGCCCTGTCGCTGCACACACCGACCATCGGTGCAAGCGCGCGGTGTGCGGCCATGATCCGCGCCGTCGTGCCTGTACGGGTAGGTATTATGATGGCATGAAGGCCGAGATCACGTGTCAGCTCGACCGCTGCATGGGCCATCGCCTCGCGTATGCGATGGGTCTTCGTGCCCCGCTCGGCGATGGGGTTGGGCGCAAAGGAGCCGGTGCGCCACTGGTGCCGTTCGATCTCGCGCAGTATCCGGTCCATGGTGGCCACCGACTCCACTGGATACTTCCCGGTGGCGGTTTCCCCCGAGAGCATGGCGGCATCGGCGCTGAGCTGTGCCGCTGTGGCAACGTCGCTCACCTCGGCGCGCGTGGGCCTGGGCTGGGTGATCATCGACTCAAGCATCTGTGTGGCCACTATCACCGGAATACCACGCTGACGCGCGCACCTGATCAGGTCCTGCTGGATCAGGGGGACGCGCTCGGCCGGAAGCTCTATGCCAAGGTCCCCTCGCGCTATCATTATGGCATAGGAGCAGTCCATGATATCGTCGATGTTAGACAGGGCCTCCGAGCGCTCTATCTTGCTGATGACCGGCAACGTGCATCCAAGGCGCTTCATGTAGCGCTTAAGGCGCATGACGTCGGCCGGGCCGCGTACGAAGCTGAGCGCAAGAAAGTCCGCCTTGAGTTCAAGGGCGAGCTTCACGTCACGCCTGTCCTTGTCCGTGAGCGTTGGGCTTGAGAGGTTGGAGTCCGGCAGGTTCATCCCCTTGTTGTCGGTAAGAAGACCGCCGTCTATGACCCTGCACAGGACATCGCTGTTTTTGACCTCGACCACCTTAAGCTGCAGCCGTCCGTCGTCGAGAAGTATGCGCTGCCCGGGCCGGACGTCGCGCGGCAGACGCCTGTACTGTGACGGAATTATACCGTCGCGTCCGATTACTGCACGGCTGGTAATAGTGACCGTGGCCCCCGGGTCGAGATGGATGCCGCCGCCTGCAAAACGCCCTACCCGGATCTTGGGGCCGCGCAGGTCAACGATCATGCCTATGTGTCTTCCCAGACGCTTCGCCGCACGGCGCACGCGCGCAACCAGCCGGCGGTGCTCATCCGGTTCACCGTGAGACATGTTAAGCCGCACAAGATCGACGCCGGCCTCGAGCAGCCGCTCGATCACGTGAGAGGAACTCGAGGCCGGTCCCAGCGTGGCGATGATCTTTGTGCGGCGCCACTGAAGGGCCACGTCTTCATGCCGGTATGTTTTTTCAGACATACACCCGCCCTCCTTAATTCCCCGGCCTCGAGGCTGTCGGCAAGGCCGCGCTTGGCCTTCGATCGAAGCCCCTGACGCAGGGTGTACGCTTGGGATGCGTGTTCAATATCACCTTATCTAAGTACATCTTAAGCCGCCGTCACCGGAAAAGGGACCGCTACCGACGATTATACCATCGATCTTTCGGTTCTGCCGTCCAATCGCCAGCTCGAAGATAGGGACGCAGGGAGACCATGGAGAATCGACCTCCCGCCTCATGGAACATGTGTGCACGGTTCACACCGGGGCTTATAGACTACGTACTTCTCGTCCACGACACGTTGCCTTCTAAGCAGGTCTCGGAGGTCGCCCCCCGGACGGCTTCTCTCACTCCAGCGCGGCAAGGATGGTTATTTTCTTGCCGTCCACTGTAATAACCCCTTCCTCGGTCAGCTTCTTAAGCAACCTGGAGAAGGTCTCCGGCGAGACCCCTAAGAGCATGGACAACTCCCCTTTGGGTACGGGTAGGAAGACGGTGTCTCCACCGGTTTTTTCCCTCATGTACTTCAGGTAATTCATAAAACGCTCCCTCACGTCCGCAAGGGCCAGGTTCTCCACCATCTTTACAAGGTACTTCGACTTGGCGGCCAGCATCCCTATGAGCTTCATGGCCACTTCAGGATGCATCTTGATGAAGTTGAAGAGCTTGGAGGCGTCGATTGCGAGCACCCGTGACGGTTTTATGGCCATGGCGTTCACCGGGTAACGGTTCTTCAAAAAGAGTATGAGTTCCGCGAAGAGATCTCCGGGTTCGATAAAGCGTATGATCGCCTCCTTCCCTTCCTCGTTGGACTTGAAGAGCTTGATGCTGCCGGAGGTCATAAAGAAGAGGTAACGGCCAACATCCCCTTCAAAGAAGAGCATCTCCCTTTTTCCGAGGCTGACCATATGGCTGATGTCGTATATCAGCCGGTAGATCTCTTCATCGACATCGGCAAAAAGGACGTTCAGAAATGATTCGACAGCCTTTTTTTTCGTCATCCTTGACCTCGGTCAATTTTTCATCGGGTGAAAACGGTTATATTACAGCATACCAGATAGGTAAAAAAAATAAAACAAAGGAGTTGAAGTCATGGAGATGTTCTGTTTTCAATGCCAGGAGGCTGCAAGGAACGAGGGTTGCAAAACGGTCGGTATCTGCGGAAAGACGCAGGGGGTCTCCAACCTTCAGGATCTGCTGACATATCTTCTGAAGGGAATATCCATATGGGCGTCAAAGGCACGCAAGCTCGGCGTAGTCGATGAGGAGACCGATCTCTTCGTGGTCGAAGGCCTCTTTGCCACGGTCACGAACGTGAACTTCGATGACGAGTGGTTTGAAGGACGGATCAAAGAGGCGCAGAGTGTGCGCGACAGGATCCGAAAGCTATTTGTCGATGCGTACGAGAAGGCCAGCGGCA
This sequence comes from Deltaproteobacteria bacterium, assembly GCA_015492495.1. GTDB lineage: Bacteria > Desulfobacterota > GWC2-55-46 > GWC2-55-46 > DRQE01 > S146-62. The sequence goes on from WGEY01000110.1 coordinate 3,507, forward strand.
AGGCCTTCGAAGAGACGGTCCACGACGCGGCCACATGGACCGGTGAGACGAGAGAGGAGATGCTCGAAAAGGCCGCCCGGATCGGCGTTCTATCCGAGACCGACGAAGACATCCGCTCGCTAAAGGAGCTTCTGATCTACGGATTGAAGGGTATTGCGGCGTATGTGGACCACGCCCACATCCTCGAACACAAGGACAATGAAATCTTCGCATTCATAGAGGAGGCCCTAGCCACAACCACGCGTGAGGACATCTCGGCCGAAGAGCTGACCGCCCTCGTACTGAAAACGGGCGAGATCGCCGTGGGGGCCATGGAGCTTCTGGACAGGGCCAACACCTCGACATACGGCGACCAGGAGATGACCGAGGTATACACAGGCCTTGTCGAGGGCCCGGGCATACTGGTGAGCGGCCACGACCTGCGTGACCTCGAGGAGCTCTTGGAGCAGACCGAGGGCAAGGGAGTCAATGTCTACACGCACTGCGAGATGCTCCCTGCCAACGCCTACACAAAGCTCAAGAAGTACAAGCACCTCATCGGCAACTACGGTTCGGCCTGGTACAACCAGCACAAGGACTTCGAGAACTTCAAGGGCGCGATCCTCATGACCACAAACTGCCTCAAACCGCCGAGGGAGAGCTACAGGGATCGCCTCTTCACCACAGGACTCGTCGGCTGGCCGTCCATCCCGCACATAGGGGGCCGTAAGGACAACCGGCCTAAGGACTTCTCAGCGGTGATAGACAAGGCCATCGAGCTGGGCAGCGTTGTTCCGGAAGAGGGAAAGAGGATAACCGTCGGCTTTGCAAGGGGTCAGCTCATGGCCGTTGCCGACAAGGTCGTAGAGGCCGTAAAATCCGGAGCAATCAAGCGTTTCGTGGTCATGGGCGGCTGTGACGGGCACCAGAAGAGCAGGAACTACTACACCGAACTGGCTAAGAAGCTTCCCCAGGATGCCGTGATACTTACGGCGGGCTGCGCCAAGTACCGGTTCAACATGCTCGACCTCGGCGATATAGACGGGATCCCGAGGGTCCTCGATGCCGGTCAGTGCAACGACTCCTACTCGCTGGCCTACATAGCCCTCAAGCTGAAGGAGGTATTCGGGCTTGACGACATAAACGACCTTCCGATCTCCTACGAGATCGCCTGGTACGAACAGAAGGCGGTCTGCGTGCTCCTGGCCCTGCTGCATCTCGGCGTAAAGGGTATACGCCTCGGCCCGACACTGCCCGCGTTCCTCTCACCCGGTGTAGCCAAGTTGCTGGTGGAGCGGTTCGACATCAAGGGGATTTCAGACCCAGACGACGCCATCCAGGAGATCTTCGGCGACAAGGTGATGGCCGTTTAACCGGGACCTAAGTAGCTCGCTTGTCAAACGGCTGACCTTCTGGTCCCTTGTTATCCCGATAATAGAAGGGGGTTACGGTATCTTCCGTAACCCCTTCTATTATTTCAGCGCCCAATGGGCACAGCAGGATCCACGGCCGTGGCCATAGCAGCGCATCCGGAAGTGGTTGAGCAGGCCGGGCACCGGCGGATATCCACCACACAACGCTATCTCCATGTCATTCCCCGCCGCGAATCCCCTGTCCATCGCATCGATTTCACCGGCCGGAAAGAGGCGAAAAACCGGCCTAAGAAATGAACCCAAAAATGAACCCAAAGCTCTCGCTGGAACCCAAAAATGAACCCAAAAATGATACCACCTCGCACCACCTGCCACCACTTAAGCCGCTCCCTGCAGCACAAATAAAAAGGCCGTAACCTCTTGAGTTTATTAAAAACTCTTGAGATTACGGCCTCTTACGGTCTGGCGTCCCCACGGGGATTGGAGGGCCAAAGGCCCTCCCCGGTAAGGTTTGTTATCTTCAATATTGTGCGTTTCGCCTGCGGCTCAACGCACGCTCCGGTCGAACCGGGGTTCTCATCCCCGCTCCGAAAATGTACAACACAAAAAAAAGGGGGCTCTTCAACGAAAAGAGCCCCCTCAATAATCTGGCGTCCCCACGGGGATTCGAACCCCGGTTACCGCCGTGAAAGGGCGGTGTCCTTGGCCAGGCTAGACGATGGGGACATCGATAGATTTAGAG
>WGEY01000111.1 GCA_015492495.1 Deltaproteobacteria bacterium
GCCGTCGAAGAGCACGACGTTCCGGCCTGCGGAGAGCCTGAGCGCCCCCTTCAGGTGACGGAGCTCCTCTCCGCGTATCTCGGCGTACGGCCGGTCCGGCCTTATATCCTCCACGAAGAACCTGCGCGCCCTGTTCAGACCTTCCTCAGGAGCAACGCCGCCCACTCTCCACTCCTCAACACCCTGTACGGCTTCAATCCCACGGCCGCAAAACCCCTCTTCACCTCTTCGGCCTCCTCCTTGAGTATCCCGGAGAGGAGGAGGAAACCCTCAGGCCGCACCTTTCTCGTGAGAAGGGGCCTCAGCTCGAGGAGCGTTTTCGACTGTATGTTGGCGACAACCAGCGTGAAAAGCCCCGGGACCTCCTCGAGGGGCCTCTTCGTCAGCGCGACCTTCACGTTGTTGAGCCTTGTGTTCTTCCGTGCATTGGATAGTGCCGCGGGGTCGATGTCGATGCCCGTGGCCTTCCTTATCCCGAGCTTCATCGCGGCTATTGCGAGTATGCCGCTTCCGGTGCCAACGTCGAGAAGCGTGCACCCGGCCCTTTCGAGCGGGGCATTACCGCCCCTGAGGAGGAGCGAGATCCCCCTGAGGCACAGCCGCGTGGAAGGATGACTCCCGGTTCCGAAGGCCATGCCTGGGTCTATCTCTATCACTACCTCACCCTTTCTTCCCTTCGCCCTGCTCCATACCGGCCTTACGAGAAACCCCCCTGACCTCACGGGCCGGAGGAACCTCTTCCACCTCTCCTGCCAGTTGACCTCTGTGTACGGGAGAAACGAGACACTCCAGCCGAGCCTTCGGAGCCGCTCACTCAACGCCCGTGGGCCGTCCTGCGGGGCGGACAGAAGGTAGGCGGTCAGGCCGGAGCATCCGGCGGTTTCGGATGGCCCGGCCGGTTCGTCCTCGAGCACACCCGGGCTTCCGGCGTCTATAAGAAGCCTTATCACTTCGTCCCTGGTCCCGTACGGTCCCTGGGCCTTTACCTCAATCCATGCCATTGATACGAGACCTGTTCCGTTGATCTCCCGGTATCGAAGCCCCGGGCGGCCGGGTGAGGGGAGCGAGACCGTGCCTTGAGAGGCGTTCGATGCCCTGGGCCGAGGGGCGCTCTGCCCCGGCAACGCCCCGGCCGTCCGTCAGGACCTCATGTTGACGAACTGAAGGGCTATGTCCATATCCCTTGCCTTGAGCGCCGAGATGACCTCCTGCAGGTCGTCTATCTTCTTGCCGCTGACCCTCAGCTGATCGCCCTGTATCTGTGCCTGCACCTTGAGCTTAAGCCCCTTTATGAACTTCACGATCTCCTTGCACTTGTCCTGCGATATCCCCTGCCTCACCTTTATGGTCTGTCTTTTCATCCCGCCCGCCGCGTCTTCGACCTTTCCGTACTCCAGGGCCTTGAGCGGGACACCGCGCTTTGCGAGCTTTGATTGGAGCACGTCTATGACGGCCCTCAACTTGTGGTCGTCGTCGCCTACGACCGTGATCTCCCCTTTCCTCTCCCACCTTATCTCGCTCTTCGATCCCTTGAAGTCGTAGCGGTGACTGATCTCCTTTATCGCCTGGTTGACCGCGTTGTCGACCTCCTGCTCATTGACCTTTGAAACGATATCGAATGACGGCATCTTTCAACCTCCCTTGGAAAATGCATTGCGGTATGCGTGACGATCGACTCCTCTTGGAAGCTGCGATCGATTCCTGATGTAATTGCGTGGAGCGCAAGCGATGGCAACCTCTGGATAATCGGCAGATCGGAGATTGCTTCGCTGCGCAATGACTAATGTATGCCCACCCACGACCTGCCGAAGGCCGTTCTACGGCCTTATGACATTCGTACCCTCCGGGGCCTTGAACTCGAAGAGGGAGTCATCGAGGGCCGGATCGAGCCTGATATCCCTGAGGCTCACCGTGGTACGGGCGCCGAATACATCAACGACCGTTGTTTTCACAACGAGAAAGGTCTTCTTGTCCACCTCCACGGTCAGCTTTTCGATATCGGGCTGCGGGGTCTTGGGCAGAAGCTCCAGGGTATAGGCGTCACTGGTCTCCTTTACGAGCCTCGCCGTGAAGTCGTTCTCGATCTCTCCGGCATCGAGGATGAGTTCCATGGCAAGGGCCGGCAGCCCCTTTTCAGCCGTCGTCTCGATGACCTGCCCTATATCCGGCTGGTAGATCCACAGGAGCCTTCCGTTGCTCACCACCACGTCGCCCTCGGGGACGAGGTACTCCCAGCGCACCATGGACGGCTTCTTGAAGTACATGCGCCCCTCCGAGCGGGTCGTCTGTCCGAGGGCGGGGTAGTACACCTCCTGGACGAACCCCGCCGACATCGAGGTGAGGTTCCCGTAGCTCTGCCGAAGCCTCGCAACCACTGTGCCCGCCCCGGCGGCGTATGCGGTTTGGGCTACTACGGAGAGTGCAAGGACCATGCACAGTAGTCTCAGCCTTTTTGCCGTTGGAATCATTCCTCGACCCGCCTCTTGAGCACTTCCCTGGGACGGCTTCCCTGCGAGGGGCCCACTATGCCCTCCTCTTCCATCTTCTCGATGATACGTGCCGCTGTATTGTACCCTATCCTGAACCTCCTCTGGATGTACGAGGTGGATATCATCTCGAGGCCCATGGCCATCTCCACGGCCTCTTTGTACCTCTTCAGGAACTCCTCTCCAAGCTCCTCCTCTTCCTCTATCTTCTTGACGGTCCGCGGGCTTATTATCTCTTCTTTTTTACTGTGCGGGGGGCTTGACTGCTTCTTGAGAAAATCCGTAACCTTCTTTATCTCGGCCTCTGAGACGTAGACGCCGTGGACCCTCTTGAGCTTCGAGGTGCCGGGCGGCAGGAAAAGCATGTCCCCGTCGCCGAGGAGCGCTTCGGCGCCGGTCGAGTCGAGTATGGTGCGGGAGTCGGTCCTCGAAGGCACCTGGAACGATATCCTCGCCGGGAAGTTGGTCTTTATGAGCCCTGTTATGACGTCGACCGACGGCCTCTGCGTGGCGACGATGAGGTGTATGCCCGCGGCCCTCGCCATCTGCGAAAGCCTCACCAGGGAGTCCTCCACATCCTTGCCCGAAGACATCATCAGGTCGGCGAGCTCGTCGATGACCACGACTATGTAGGGAAGCCTTCTGTGCCCGTCTTCCTCGTCTTCGTCCTTTCTTTTCTTCGCCTCCTTTTCGAGTATCGCGTTGTACCTTTCAATACTCCTTGCGCCTTTTTCGGCCATGAGCCTGTAGCGCCGCTCCATTTCGTTCACGATACCCTTGAGCATCACTGCCGCCCTCTTCGGGCTCGTCACTACCGGGGTCAGAAGGTGCGGTATGCCCTCGTAGACCGAGAGCTCCAGCATCTTGGGGTCTATCATCAGGAACCTCGCGTCATCCGGTGTTGCCTTGTACAGGATGCTCAATATCATGGCGTTAACGGAGACGCTCTTACCCGCGCCGGTCGCGCCGGCCACGAGGAGGTGGGGCATCTTTGCAAGGTCCGCTACAAACGGCACACCCGAGGAGTCCTTGCCGAGCGCGAGCGTAAGGAGCGATTCGCTTTCACGGTAGGCGGGGCATCCGATTATTTCGCCCAAGAGTATCCTTTCCCTCACCTGGTTCGGTATCTCGATGCCGACGACCGCCTTGCCCGGGACAGGCGCCATTATCCTTATGGAGGCGGCCCTCATCGCGAGGGCCAGATCGTCGGTGAGGTTCGTGATCTTCCCCACCTTTATGCCCGGGGCGGGTTCGAACTCATAGGTCGTGACGACCGGACCCGGCCTTACCTCCACCACATTGCCGTGGACATCGAAGTCGCGGAGCTTTTTCTCGAGTATCTTCGAGTTGGTAAGGATGGTCTCCCTGTCGACCGATTCGTTCCTGCCGGAGGTGGTGTCGAGAAATGAAAGTGGCGGCAGGGTGAAGGATTCGCCCGGGCTTGCGAACTCGAACTTCTCCTGTACGGGCTCCGGTTCCTTCTCCCTCTTCGGCTTGGGAGGTGCTGCGGTGACTATGGTGGGTCCGGACCGCGGCCTTTTCTCCCTGGCGGGCCTCTCCTCGGCCGAAGCGGCCGTTGCCTCCTTCCCGGCCCTTCTCCTCTCGGCGGCCTTGCCGGCCAGGAAGGCGCCGGACCTGTACGCCGAGCGGAGGGCGAGGAGAACCAGGGAAAAGGTCCTCTCGCCGAGCTGGACGAGGGAAAGCCCCGTGCCCACCCTGAGGGAGATCAGGAAGACGGCTCCGAGCACGATCATGCTTCCCGCGGTACCGAGGTACAGGCCGAGGTGGCGCTCGACGAGGTCGCCCACTATGCCTCCGCTCCTGCCCTCGACCCCGGAGGTGGAGAGCATCCCCGACAGGGATGATACGAAGAGGATCAGGCTTGCGGGAAGCGCCAACCTGAACCTGAACCCGTTCTTCATGAGCAATCTGTACGCGATGAAGAGGAAGAGCAGGGGAAAGACATAGGCGGTATAGCCGATGGTGACGAAGAGTAGCCACGAGATGTTGTTGCCGACGATACCCACGCGGTTCGTGGCGCCCGTGTGGTAGAAGACAAGGCTTGCCCCGATGAGGAGGGAGAGTGCGAGCAGTATGATGCCGGTTATCTCGGCCCCGAGCCCCCTTTTCTGTCCCTTAAGTTCTGCCATACTACAGGCCGGAAGACACCCCTCTTTGCCGTGTTTGTTTTCCCGTGATGACCGGACCGCTGTTTTCCCGGATTCCGCGACACTCCCGGGCAAGGCGCCCCGCATCGTCGCTTCGCCTGATCACAAGGAGTTCCTGAACTGTTTGCTCAACGTGATGGTCTGGTACTGGTAGGAAGAACCTATCTTGGGACCGTAGACCTTGTCCGGAAGATCGCTCATCTTCTCGAAGAAGAGCTTGCAGAAGGTCTGGCCGTGGGCGATCATGAAGGGCACATCATGCGCCCTCACCTCCAGTACCGCCTTGGTCCCCTTTACCTCGCCCTTCCTGCCGTAGCCGAACCCCGGGTCAAAGAACCCGGCGTAGTGTGTCCTCAGCTCGCCGGAGCCCGCCTCGTAGGGGACCATCTCCGAGGCGAACCCGGCCGGTATCCTTATCCTCTCCTTGGAGGCGAGGATGTAGAACTCCTCCGGCTCGAGTATCAGCGTGCCCTTGTCGTTTCTGAAGATGGGCTCCCAGAAGTCATCAATATTATAGTAGTTTTTCTTCGTCAAATCAACAACGTGGCTGTTCCTCTTGGACTTGTAGCCTATGATCCCGCTCTTCGGATCTCCGAAGAGGTCGACGCTCATGAATACCCCGTTCGCGATCCTTGCGCGATCGTTGGCCACATGCTCCTCCCCGTCATAGAGGAGCCTGACCTCGCGGTTGAGCCTCTTGAGGCTGGTGTCGGATAGTGTGCAGCTTCCGCGCCTGAGCCTGAGCTGCACGAGGCTCAGCCCCTCGGTTACATTTATCGTAAAGGACCTGGGCATGACCTCGAGAAAAAGCCCGCCCTTGTAGCCCGGGGGTATCTCGTCGAAGCGGGGATTTCTGTCGGTTATGACGCGGGTGAATATGTCGAGCCTTCCGGTGGTCGACTTGGGGTTGGCCTTTCCTCCGACGTTTCGCGGAAGCCTGAGCTCCTCCAGGAGGGGGATGAGGTATACGCTGCCCTTCTCGAGGATGCCGCCCCGGCTTATGTCCATCTCGTACATCACGAGGTCGGAGCCGTACATGTCGGGCATGTGGAGCTTCTCGAGGACCCCGTGGCCTTCGGGCAGAAAGCTCGATACAAGCCTGTAGGCCTTTGGCCCCAACCTCAGGTCTATGCTCGCGGGCTGTATCTGGCCGTCCTCAACCGGAACGTCCGAGCGTATGACACCCTCTGAAAGCGCCTTTTTGAGCTCCTGGTAGCTGAAGACCCCGCTCTTCTGTCTTCTTTTCATGGCCTCTGTCTCTATCGCGTATTCAGGGTATGATACTAACAGGGGGATCTTTTTTCAAGACATTCGACATGCCGGCCATGAAAATGCACGGCGGGCGGACATTCCCCGAAGAAGCCGCGGGGCCTCAGCCCGAGACCATCTCCCTGAGCTCCCTTGCGTTGAGGACCGCGTTGCCCAAGGCGTCGTTGTTGAAGTAGGCGTAGACGTCGATGCCCTTTTCAAGGAACCCTCTTACGGTATTCGCCCACTTTCGAAGCTCCTTCTCCGGATACCTCCCGCCGTACAGCGTGCCGCTTCCGTGGAAGCGTATGTAGACGAACGATGCCGTGACCTCGACCGGCGTTGTGAACCCCGGCATGTGGTATAGGCAGAGCGCGGCGCCGGCCGCCCGGAGTATCCCGTACACCTCGCTGCAGAACCAGCTCGGGTCCCTGAACTCGAATGCGTACCTCCTGTGTCCCTTGATGAGGTGTGACGTGAACTCCTCCAGCCTCCCGGGGTTGCACCTCCACCTCGGCGGCAGCTGGAAGAGGATCGGTCCGAGGTTTTGCCCGAGGAGCGAGGCCCTCTCCATGAAGAGACCGAGGGGGCCGGCCGGGTCCTTGAGCTTTTTCATGTGCGTTATGTAACGGCTGGCCTTGAGCGCGTATACAAATCCCCTCGGCGCCGCCTCGTGCCAGCTTCGGAAGGCGTCCGGCGTGGGCAGGTGGTAGAAGGTGTTGTTTATCTCGACGGTGTCGAAGCTCTCCATGTAGAAGGAGAGCCACCTGGACTGCTCGAGCTCCGGCGGGTAGAAGACCCCTCTCCAGTGGTCGTAGACCCACCCCGAGGTGCCTATGAAGCTTCTTCCACCTGCCATACCGGGAAACTCCGAAGGATTGCTTTTTTAACGTCATTATTGCGAGGCCTGTCCCGGTGAGCCTAAGCCCCCGTGTGAAGCAATGGCGGCGGTGGGCATCCGCGTGATGCCTCGCGGACGAATCCGACAAGGATCAGGCGAACTTCTTCTTTATCTTCTTCGAGAGCGCATCCGCCCTTCTCACGGGCTCGGGCAGCCTGTAGCCCCTCGAGCATTCGAGCACCATGCGCACCGCGTCGTCCACGTCGACCCTGTGCCCCGGCGAAACAAAGAGCGGCCTTACGTTGTCCTTGGTCCTGACCACCCGGCCTATGAGCCGTCCATTGTGCATCAACCCGGTGCTGCTGCCACTTTTCCTGCCCGGCTCCGCATAGCTTCCCACGAGCCTTGATTTGGCGCAGCCGATCGACGGGATGTCCAGGAGGACGCCCACGTGGCAGGCTATGCCGAGCCCTCTGGGGTGGGCGATACCCTGGCCGTCGAAGAGGATGAGGTCCGGCCTCTCCCTGAGCCTCCCTATGGCCTCCATCACCGCCGGCCCCTCCCTGAAGGAAAGGAGCCCCGGGATATACGGAAAGTCCGCCTTCCTGATCGCGTATACGTCCTCGACGGCATCCATCTCCGGGTACCTGAACAGGCAGGCCACGGCGACGATGCGGTCATCGATGAACGCTGCGTCGACCCCGGCTACAAGCGAAGGGGCCTTTTCAAGCGGTACGAGCCTTATCTTTCCCGCCAAGAGCGCCTGCAGCTCTCTCGCCTTCCTTACGTCGCCTGGCCATATTATGGACGGATGAGGCGTCATGGTCTATCCATACCGGGGTGTTAGACCGGAGTTGAAGATGCACGGCGAACGATCTTGTGCGGTCGGCGGCCGAGGCTGCAGACCCCCGGGAGTGCACCATGGACATCTTCGCAAGCCTGCGGATCACGGTAAAAACGGTGAAACGGAATCGAACCGTGCATCGACGGCGGCCGTGGGCCGGTTGCAACCAGGATAGACCCGGCGGGCAGGAGGTACGCCCCGGACCACCCTGCATCAAATAGAATCGAACCGTAACCGACGGCGGGCTCGAAGGCTATATCCTGTACAGCCAGTGCCCGTAGGCCTTGTTTCTTCCCTTTACGATATCGAAGAACACTTCCTGTATCTTTCTGGTCACAGGCCCTGGCCTGCCTTCTCCTATGATCCTGTCGTCGACCTCCCTTATGGGGGTGATCTCCGCGGCGGTTCCTGTGAAGAACGCCTCGTCGGCGGTGTAGAGCTCGTCCCTCGTGAACCTCTCCTCGACCACCTCCATCGAGGCGTCCCTTGCGATCCTCATGACCGAGTCCCTCGTTATGCCGCGCAGCACGGAGGTGAGCGGTGTGGTCTTCAACCGTCCGTTCTTGACTATGAAGATGTTCTCGCCGCTGCCCTCGGAGACGTAACCCTCGGTGTCGAGCAGTACGGCCTCGTCGTAGCCTGCGCCCACGGCCTCCCTCTTTGCCAGTATCGAGTTGACGTAGTAGCCGGTTGCCTTTGCCTTTGTCATGGAGACGTTTACGTGGTGCCGCGCAAAAGAGCTCACCTTCACCCTTATGCCCTTTTCAAGGCCCTCTTCGCCGAGGTAGGCCCCCCACTTCCAGGCCGCGATCGCGACCCGCACCGGGTTTTCCTTGGGGAAAAGCCCCATCGTGCCTGCGCCGAGAAAGGCGAGCGGCCTTATGTAGCCCTCCTTCAGGCCGTTTATCCTGAGTGTTTCGGCTATGGCCCCGTTTATCTCGTCCCTGGAGTAGGGGATCTTCATCTGGAGTATGTGGGCCGACTCGAAGAACCTGTCGGTGTGTTCTTTGAGCCTGAAGACGGCGCTTTCGCCGTCGTCGCATAGGTAGCACCTTATACCCTCGAAGATCCCGAGGCCGTAGTGCATGGTATGCGTGAGCACGTGCACGTTCGCATCGTCCCAGTCAACGAATCTTCCGTCGAGCCAGATCTTTTCGCTTTTGTTCATCTTCTCTCCTGAGCACTCCTTGTTTTTATTCCAGGTAACGGTCGGAACCCCCTTGTCCAGCGTGCGAAGTGTAACCGGACGAACCCCTTTTTCGGGAAGCTTCCCCGCGGCAAGCCGCGGGGAAGCTTCAAAGCCCGCGGCCGGCGGGTGAATCACTTGCACCGCGCCCTTCCGGCGGCCAGCCGGGCCGGTATCACCAGCGCGGCCCTTTGGTCAGCCTTTCTGCAAGCCTCTCTATCATGCCCTTCAGATCATCCACAGGTTCGTACCGCCTCTTGCCGGCCACCCTGAACCCGTCCGCATCCCTCAAGAGGTAGGTGATCCTTCCCGCAGTCGATACCACGAAGGCATCTTTGTGCCTGAGGACCGTGACACCACCTCCACCCTTCCGGTCCCCGAGAAGCCCAGCCCTCTCCATGAAGCCGACCACCGCCTTCTTCAGCGCCTCGGCATCCTCCATCGAGTGGTAGTCGAGCTCCTTCACTACGACGAGCGGCGTTCTGCCGAGGTCCACGTACCCTGCTATCTCCAGTACGTCCTCGTCCGTTGCCACTACACATCCCCTTGTATCCCTGGGCCGCTGGATGCGGGAAGGGTCGTCCGTCGCATGCAGCCATATGCCGGAGCCGGTCTTCCCGGCGAGCCTGTCGAAGGGGTTCGGGTAGTCGGTCACGAGGGCCATCACCCCGTACTTCGGGGGCAGATCCCTTCCGTCGATGACGCCGGTGAAGAAGTAGACCCCCTCCGGTGTCTTCAGGTCCCCCCTTTCAAGCTTGTCGCCCGCCCTCTTGCCGGTGGTGACCCGGAAGCTGCGGACGGGGTTGAATGAGTCGTCGAAGACGTAAAGCGTGTGCCTCGACTTGTCGACAAGGAGCAGCCTCTCACCCGTAGCTGCGGATACGAAGGGCCCTGGAACAAGCCCATTGGCGGCAAGGACCTTGCCGGCGAGGATCTGGCCGAAGACGAGGAGCCCTATGAGCGAGAGGAGGCAGGCTCGCGCCATGCGCACGGCGCTACAGTACGGCCCGTCCGCTTCGACCGCCTTAACCACCGGCCTTCTCAACGGACGGGAACTCTATGGGCCTGTCGCTGTCGCTCATTATGCACTTGCCCTCGAATATGACACCCTCGCCTATTATGAGGTTCGGTGTCTTTATGTCCCCGTAGACCCTGCCGGGCTGCTTGAGTTCGACCCTGTTCTTCGCCCATACGAGCCCCTTTATCTCTCCTGAGACGATCACGGTATAGACGTTCACCTGTCCCTCGATGAGCGCCCCTTCCCCGACGAACAGCGTGCCGTCCGAGTTTATCTCCCCCTTGAGGTGCCCGTCTATACGTGCCGCTCCCTCGAACTCCATCTTGCCCTCGACATACATACCCTTTCCGACATAACCGGTTATCTCGGGTGAACCTGACCTCATCGACCGTGCCTCCTTACAAAGTAATCTTCTCTGCCCGGCGGCAGACTCTATACGGACCTCAGGATATCTATAAGCCTCTCCCGCTCCTGCGGGGAGTAGAACTCTATCTCTATCCTGCCCTTGCCGCGACCACCCTCCTTTACGTTGACCTTCGTGCCGAACCTTCTTCGAAGCTCCTCTTCTATGGCGACCAGGTGTGCGGCCCTCTTCCTTGCCGGGGGATCCGGTCTGAACCGGTTTGAAGCCAGCTTCTCGGTCTCCCTGACGGAGAGCCCCTTTTCTATCACCTTCCTGCAGAGCTCTCTCTGCGCGGCATGCCCCTCGACCGAGAGGATCGCCCTTGCGTGGCCCATTGTTATGGTGTTATTTACGAGCTCCTCCTTCACCTCGGGCGGAAGCTTCAGGAGCCTTAGGTAGTTGGCGACGGTCGCCCTGTCCTTGCCGACCTTCCTTGCGACCTCGTCCTGGGAGAGCCCGAAGCCCACAAGGCTCTGGTACGCCTCGGCCTCCTCGATCGGGTTGAGGTCCTCGCGCTGGATGTTCTCTATGATCGCGAGTTCGAGGCTCTCCTCGTCCGAGGCCTCCACCACGACCACGGGCACCTCCTTGAGCCCCACCTTTGTGGCGGCCCTCCACCTCCTCTCGCCGGCTATGAGCTCGAAGCCCTCGGGTGCCCTCCTGACCACGAGAGGCTCTATGACGCCTTTTTCCCTGATGGAATCGGCGAGCTCCTCGAGCGCGCCGCTGTCGAAGGCCTTCCTGGGCTGGCGCCTGTTGGGTACTATCCTTTCCACCGGGCACAGCATGTACCTGCCCCTGCCTTCACTCTCGGTCTCGCCCATGAGTGCGCTCAGGCCGCGCCCCAGAACCTTTTTCTTCATACGGATCTCCTTGTCGCCTCCCCGGCGTACATCCGCCGGTCGCCTTTCGATACCAGCTCCTTCGCAAGCTCCATGTAGCTGATCGATCCCTTGGAGTTTATGTCGTACAAGAGGACCGGCTTGCCGAAGCTGGGACTTTCACTTATCCTGACGTTACGCGGAATCACCGTTGTGAATGCCTTGCTCCCGAAGTGTCTCCTTATCTCATCGGCCACCTGGTGGGAAAGATTGTTCCTTGCATCGAACATCGTGAGAACTATACCCTCCACCTCGATCCCTGGATTGAGCCTCGACCTTATGAGCTCTATGGTCCTTATGATCTTGCTTATGCCCTCGAGCGCATAGTACTCGCACTGAAGCGGTATCAGTACAGAGTCGCTCGCAACCAGGGCATTGACCGTGAGCAGGCTCAGGGACGGCGGGCAATCGATAAATATGTAATCAAATTCAGCACTTACGCTGTCGAGCGCCGCCTTCAGCCTGGTGTCCCTCTCTGGGTCGTCCACGAGCTCGACCTCGGCCCCTATGAGGTCTATGGTGGAGGGTACGAGCTTCAGGCACCTTAGCTCCGTATCCACGAGGAGATCCCTTATGTGCCGGCGGCTTATCAGGGCCTCGTATATGCCGCCGTGTCCGTTCGCGTCCACCCCCAGCCCGCTCGTGGCGTTGCCCTGCGGATCGAAGTCGATGAGCAGCACCCTCTTTTCCGCCACCGCGAGGGCAGCCGCAAGGTTCACCGCCGTGGTCGTCTTGCCCACGCCGCCTTTCTGGTTCGCCACAGAGATTATCCTGCCCATCTTCCCTCCACAGACCCGAAAAGTGTACCATACAGGCCGATCTTTTCAAGTTTTTTTAGAGAATGGTACACCCCTTCCGTTGGATGCCTTCTGCTGAAAAAGCTGCTGAAAAGGTGTGGTGTTCCTGCGTAAAGAAGGCCCCGGAGGCGCCTTCACCCGGAAAAGACCCCTTCCTCAGGGCCTCGACCGCCCGTTGAAGATGCACTGACGGGCGTTTTCCGCGGCCTGTGCATTGTGCATGGAGCGCCGCCGATGTTCCACGTGGAACAGGAGCCACCGGGGGCGGGAAACAGGCAGGTACTCATCGCTGGAATACGACTATGGAGGTCTTTCTCTTGCTGAAGGGCACCTCGATCTCGTGCAGTGCGTATATGTGGCCGCCGAGCTCTCCCATGAGCCTCTCTTCGGCGGGCCCCTTGATCGCTATGATCACCCCGCCCTCCCCTACATAGGGCCTTACAAGCTCCAGGTAATCGTCTATGCTGGCAAGGGCCCTCGAGACGGCGCAGTCGAAGCTTCGGCCGAGCCTTCTGACAGTCGCCTCGTCTTCGGCCCTGGCCCTCACCACCTCTATCCCCTCGAGCCCGAGCGTCCTTATGACGTGCTTCAGGAAGTGGACCTTCTTCGTGATGGGCTCCATGAGGGTCACCTTGAGCGCCGGCAACGCTATCTTGAGCGGTATACCCGGAAATCCGGCCCCGGTGCCGATATCGAGGAGGTTCCTGCACCCCTTGAGGAACCTCAAGGGTGTCAGCGAGTCCAGAAAATGCCTGGTCGTTATCTCCTCTTCCTTGCGCAGGCTCGTGAGGTTCATAGTCCTGTTCCACTTCCTGAGCTCCCCGAGGTAGGTCAAAAAGAGGGCCGTCTGTTCGTCGGAGAGCTTCGCCCCCAACTCCGCCGCGCCTTCACGCAGGATATCCTTTATGCCTTTCTTTCTCACCTTGCTCGACCGCTCTTTTTGAGGTACACAAGGAGCATCGAGACCGCCGCGGGTGTTACCCCCGGGATCCTCGATGCCTGGCCTATGGACAGTGGCCTTATGCGGGAAAGCTTCTCCCTTATCTCGCTGGAGAGCCCGGGGATGTCCCGGTAGCTGATCTCCCCTGGTATCGACAGCCCCTCCATGCCCCTGAACCTCTCCGCCTCTTCGATCTGGCGCCTTATGTAGCCCTCGTACTTCACCTCGACCTCTATGGCATGGACGATCTCTTCGGACAATGAGGCGAATCCCGCTGGCATGGCGCCGTTGAAGGCATCCTGAAAGGCCTGGAGCCGGGCCTCGGGGCGCCTCAGGAGCTCCTTGAGCGTCATCGTCTTCTTGATGCGGCCCAGGCCCGCCCCTTCGAGAAGGCGGTTCGTCTCCTCTGTGGGCTGAAGACGCGTGCCCTCGAGCCACCGCATGCACTCCACGACGAGCCGCCTTTGCTCGAGATGGCGGCTGTATGCGGCCTCGTCCACGAGCCCTATGCGGTACCCCTTCTCCCTGAGCCTCGAAGAGGCGTTGTCCTCCCTCAAAAGGAGCCTGTACTCGGCCCTCGAGGTAAAGAGGCGGTACGGCTCCTCGGTACCCTTTGTCACGAGGTCGTCTATGAGGACGCCTATGTACGCCTCGGAGCGGTCGAGTATGAGGGGGGGGCTCCCCTTGAGCTTCATGGACGCGTTTACACCGGCCACGATCCCCTGGGCCGCCGCCTCCTCGTAGCCCGAGGTGCCGTTTATCTGGCCGGCGAGGAAGAGCCCCTCCACGGACTTCGCCTCGAGCGTGGGCCTGAGCTCGGTGGGGTCCACGAAGTCGTACTCGACCGCATAGCCCGGCCGGAGTATCTCCACCTCCTCGAGCCCATTGATCGACCTCAGGAAGCGCTCTTGAACGTCCACGGGAAGGCTCGTGGACAGCCCGTTCGGGTACACCTCGAAGGTGTCACGACCCTCTGGTTCGAGGAATATCTGGTGGCGCGTCCTGTCGGGGAACCTCGTGACCTTGTCCTCTATGGACGGGCAGTAGCGCGGGCCGGTGCCCTTTATCCTTCCGCTGAAGAGCGGCGAACGTCCGAGGTTTTCCATGATTATGGAGTGGGTGCGCTCGTTCGTGTACGTTATGTGGCATGGAAGCTGTGCCTGCGGCACGCCAGCGCTTGACTCCGAAAACGGCCGTGCGTTCACGTCACCGGGCTGCTCCTCGAGCCTGGAGAAGTCAATAGTCCTTGCATCGAGCCTCGGGCACGTTCCGGTCTTGAGCCGTCCCATGGCGAAGCCCAGGGCCCTGAGCGAGCCGGAGAGGGCCTCGCTCGGCATGTCCCCGGACCTGCCGCCCGGGAAGGACTTTTCCCCTATGTGCAGGAGGCCCCTGAGGAAGGTCCCGACGGTCACCACCACGGCGCCGGCCCGGATGGACTCTCCGGTAGAGAGCTCCACCCCCTCGATGTGCCTCTCGCCGTTCCTTTCCGCCACGCAGACCCTCTCCACCATGCCCTCCCTCAGGTAGAGGTTCTCCGTCTCCTCGAGGACACGTCTCATCCTGAGCCTGTATGCGAGCCTGTCGGCCTGGGCCCTCGTGGAGCGGACGGCTGGCCCCTTGCTCGCGTTCAGGATCCTGAACTGTATGGCCGTCTCGTCTATCGCCCTGGCCATCTCCCCGCCGAGGGCGTCTATCTCCTTTACCAGGTGCCCCTTTGCGATCCCGCCGATCGCGGGGTTGCAGGACATCTGGCCTATTGTGTCGAGGTTCATTGTCACGACGAGCGTAGAGAGGCCGAGGCGTGCAGAGGCGAGCGCGGCCTCGCAGCCGGCGTGTCCAGCACCTATCACTACAATGTCATACCTTGTTCGCATACCCTTCGTTTGACGCTCGGATGGCGCGGAAGATGCTGAGTGTTCCACGTGGAACACTGTTACGGTGTTGCATACACCCTGCGGTCAGCCCGGCGTACCTGTCGTTGTCGTTAGGGACATTAGGGACATTCTATCCCATACGTAATTCCGGGTCAACACGGTTCAGTCGGCTTCCGGAGATGCATTGCGGCATTCGGGATGCCACTTCGCCGGTATCTTTTCGGCCGCCGCCTCCCTGCATCCCGCTCCATTACAATTCCGTTGACAATATGCCCAAATAATGTATACTGTATAGTCTTACGCTGACTTTGAGAGGGAAGAATATGGCAGATACGGTAAAGAAAGGTGTAAAGAAGAAGGCCGCGAAGGCTACAAAGGCCACGGCCAAGGCGAAGCCCGCGAGGTCGGTGGCCGCAAAGGCTTCGAAGGGTGGTTCGCGTTCCAGGGGCGGCGGCAAGGTCCCGTTCAAAAAGGAGATGCGCGCCATACTCCTGGAGGCAAAGAAGAAGCTGCTTTCGGAGCTCGCCATGAAGGTGAAGAACGAAAGCAACGCACTCAAGTTCGAGATCGGAGACATCTATGACATAGCGAGCTCCGAAAGGGAGCGTGAGCTTACGCTCATGCTGGGCGACCGCGACAGGGATAAGCTGCACCAGATAGACATGGCGCTCGAGTGGCTCGATGAGAAGGATTACGGGCTCTGCGAGGAGTGCGGCGAGCCCATCGGTGAGAACCGCCTGCGTGCGTTGCCATTTACCAGGGTCTGCGTGGAGTGCAAGTCCAAGGCCGAGAAGGAAACGCACTTCAAGGGGAGGTTCGAGGAGAGCCCGCTCGGCATGGTCGAAAGGCCGGAGAGCGAAGAGGAGTTCTGATTGCTCGATCCTAACCTCTTGATTTTAAAGATGTTTTTGTGAAACATAGGAATTGGATACACCCAACCCGGACATAGACGTCTACCGCAGCATCCAGCGCCGCAAACTCATCATGTACATCGCGGGCGCCTGCGTGCTGCTCGCCTTTGGAATCTACGTAATCTACAAGAACCCGAAGAACCCCATGAGGGTCGCCACCTACAGCCGCGTCCTCATGGGTACGGTCGTGGAGATCGGACTAACCGACGGCAACTACGTCGCTGCGAACGAGGCCTTCGAGGAGATAGCGAGGCTGGAGAAGATCTTCAGCAGCTACATGCCCGACAGCGAGGTCTCGCGCATATCCGAAAGCGCCGGCAAGGGGGCCGTGAAGGTCTCAACCGAGGTCATGGACGTGGTCGAGACGGCCCTCAAGGTGGCCGGCCTGAGCAAGGGGGCCTTTGACCCGACCGTCGGTGTCTTCTCGCGCGTCTGGGACTTTACCGGCGAGAAGGATCACGTCCCCGACAAAAAGGAGCTTGCCTCGCTCCTTCCGCTTGTGGATTACAGGTCGGTAAAGGTCGACAGGAAGGCATCCACCGTGAGGCTCGGGAAAAAGGGGATGCGGCTCAACCTCGGCGGTGTTGCAAAGGGTTACATAGTGGGAAAGGCCCTCGAGGTGCTCAGGAGGCACGGGGTCGAGTGGGCCGTCATACGCGCCGGCGGGGACCTGACGGTCTTTCAGAAGGACCTTGAGCAGGACCCATTCGTCATCGGCATCCAGGACCCGAGGGACAAGAAAAAGCTCCTCGGCATACTCAAGGTGGCAAACGGTCTGGGCGCGACCCTTGGCAAGTCCGAAGGTCGCCGGCCCGTGCCCACGGCCGTGACAACCTCGGGTGACTACGAGAGGTTCTTCATCAAGGACGGGAAGAGGTACCACCACATACTCGACCCCAGGACAGGCTATCCGGCCGCAGGCTGCCGGAGCGTAACCATAGTGACCAGCGATCCGGCCCTTGCCGACGCCCTCTCCACAACGGTCTTTGTCTTGGGGCCGGAAAAGGGGATGAAGCTCGTCGAAGAGATGGAAGGCGTGGAGGCCGTCATAGTCGACGACCAGGGCAGGATAACCGTATCCTCGGGGCTCAAGGACGACTTCGAACCCGAGGAAAAGCCCGAAGACAAGAAGGAGGACGGTAAGGCGGCATAAGCCCTATCGCCTCTTCCGGCGCATCATACCTGCGCTGCGTTTTTACGCAGCACCCCTTCCGCAGTGCGTCTCTCTTCCCGACATTGCAGCAGGCCCCCAGAACCCTTCGGGCCCGCACTCACCCGCCGGTCGAGGGCGTCCTTAGTGCATATTCCACCGTCAGCCGTTGGGGCTTCGTGAGGACCTTCGCTTCTGGTACTTCCGTACTGCGCGGTTGTGCTCCTTGAGGGTCCTGGAGAACTTGTGCGTGCCGTCGTTTCTCGAGACGAAGTACAGGTAGTTTTCATCGGCCGGGTTCAGTGCGGCCTGGATCGCCGCGCGTCCCGGATTTGCGATGGGGCCGGGCGGCAGCCCGTATATGCGGTAGGTGTTGTAGGGCGTGAACGTGGCGAGGTGCTTTCTTGTGAGGTTTCCGTCGAAGTCCTCTATACCGTAGATCACCGTCGGGTCACTGGCGAGCCGTATCCCCCTCTTGAGCCTGTTGTGAAAGACCGCCGAAATCTTCGGCATCTCCTCGACCCGGCCGGTCTCCTTTTCGATCATGGATGCAAGGGTTACGACCTCCCTGGTGGTCATCCCCTTTTCTTCGGCCTGTGCGCGGAACTCCCTATCGTATACCTCCATGAACCTTCCGACCATCACGGCGATTATCTCGTCCGCGGTCATGCCCTTTGAAAAGCGGTAGGTATCGGGGAAGAGATACCCCTCGAAGCTCGTTCCGTCCACTCCGAGGGACTTAAGAAGCCCCTTGTCCCGGACCCTTTCGAGGAAGACCTCCTTGTCGACCAGGCCCTTTTTCTCGAGCGCTTCGGCGATCTCCGTCACGTTGAAGCCCTCGGGGATGGTGACGGAGTAGAGCTTTGTCCTCCCCTCGACGAGGATATTGAGTATCTCAACCGGCGGCATCGAGGGGCTGAGCTCGTACTCGCCCGCCCTGATCTTCCTGTACGAGCCGCTAAGCGCCGCGGCAAGGGAGAAGCCCCGCGAATCCTTCAGTAACCCCCTGCGCACCAGGTCGTCGGCCACGGCCCTGAAGCTTGCGCCGCGCGGGACCTCGACGATGCCGGATGCACCCTGCCTGGACGCCGGCGTATACATGAGGGCATAGGCGTGCACCACGAGAAGAATGACAACCGTGGCGGCCGCTAGGAGGGCCGCCTCTTTTCTGCTCCGCTTCATCAGACTTGATGGTTTTTTATTGAAGCTTCCTGCAGCGAGCCGCAGCGTTACGCTCGCGATGCATGTTCGTGCGGGCTGGGATCCGTCCCTCTACCCGGACCGCTTCGCCTGTTGCGAGTCACCCGAGGGCCCCTTCCTGGAGTCGAGCCAGCCCTGGAGTATGTAGGCTGCGGCGAGCTTGTCGACGACCCCCTTCCTCTTTCGGCGGCTCACATCCCCCTCGATGAGCACCCGTTCGACCGCAGCGGTCGAGAGCCTCTCGTCCCACTCCTCGACGAGCGCATCCAGGTCGGCCCTCTGTCTTAGCGCGTCTATGAACCTCAGAACATACCTTGCCGAGGGACCAAGGGTTCCGTCCATGCTGTATGGGACGCCTACGACTATCGTCGCAGCCGAGTATTCGCGTGCAAGCTCCGCTATGCGGGCGAGGTCGTCTTCGAGGGAGGTCCTCTTGATATGGGTCAGGGGCTGGGCCGTCAATGCACACTCATCGCTCACCGCCACCCCTATCCTCTTTTTGCCCACGTCGATGCCCAGTACCCTGCCCGCCTTTCCCATGGAAAAAGTATATCCTTATTGCCGTGGTTGTTCAACCCCCTTTGGAGGCCGTAGCCCGTGACGTGCACGCACGTACCCGGCGTCTCCGTGGGAATGCGGGGATACTCGGCCTGCGGGGTAACGTCAAATATTTTGTGTCATAAGGAAAGGGGCAGCGGTTCGTTGTTTTTTGTTTTCATAGGTAAAGACTGCGTATAGTATTCTTTCGATGCTCGTTCTGTCGCTGAAGCCCCCCATGGGTCTTGTCCTCCTACGTACCTCCCGAAACCTCCTTTCTATGGCATTTGTGGTCCTTGTGGCC
>WGEY01000112.1 GCA_015492495.1 Deltaproteobacteria bacterium
CATAGACAAAGAGGCATACCTCGAAGATCCGGCCACATCCGGGATAACCCGCCGGGATACCGACTTTTCCCTCTGGCGCGCCATAGGGGCGGAGCTTCTCGTAAAGGGAGGGATCAAGGTCAAGGGAGAGAGGCTGACCGTTGAGTTCAGGCTCTTCGACACAATAAGGGGGTCGGAGCTCCTTGCCGGAAGGTACGTGGGAAAACTAAACGACCCGAGGCGAATCGCACACCGCTTCGCGGACGACCTCGTCGAGGAGCTCACGGGCAAAAAGGGGATCTTCTCCACCAAGCTCGTATTCGTCTCAGACAGGAGCGGCACAAAGGAGCTTTACGTATCGGACTACGACGGGAGGAACGTCAGACGCGTAACCTACAACGGCTCTATAAACCTCTCACCGAGGTGGTCACCGGACGGTCGCAGGATCCTCTACACATCCTATATCAACGGACGCCCGTGCCTCTACGTCAAGGATCTGCGCTCAGGGGTGGTCAGGACGGTGGTGGCGCGTCCCGGCTCGAACATAGCCGGAAGATGGTCATCCGATGGAAGCCGCATCGCCTTCACCGCCAGCGGAAAACTCAGTCCCGAGATATTCATCCTGGAACTGGAGACAGGAAGGTACTTCCAGTTGACCAACAACTATTCCATCGACGTATCACCCGCGTGGTCACCGGACGGTTCTATGCTCGCCTTTGTCTCAGATAGGGCTGGAAACCCCCATATCTATGTGGTAGACTCTGGTGGGGGCAGGCCGCGGAGGCTTACATACAAGGGCAAATACAACTCCACCCCGGCATGGTCACCGGACGGCAGGACCATAGCCTTCGCCGGTCTGAACGGATCGAGCTTCCAGATCTGGACGATAAACGTGGACGGAACCGGACTGAGACAGCTTACTCACGAAGGGAACAACCTGTCACCTTCTTGGTCCCCGGACGGCAGGTACATCGTCTTTCACAGGGAGGTCCGCGGAGTCGGAAGCTCCCTCTACATCATGCGCAGGGACGGAAGCGGTGTAAGGGCCATAGATACGGGGACCGGCAACGAGACCTCGCCGTCCTGGTCGCCGTATATTGAATAGACCGGCGGTCTTGCTCCAAGGAGGTGGACTCATGAAAAGACTATTCTTCCCGGCGGTGTTGATATCGGCCATGGCGCTTGCGGGATGCATACAGACACCCCAGCAGGCTGAATACTACAAAAGGCTCGACGAGCTCGACAGGATCGTAAAGGAGCGCGAGAAGTCGAACAATGAGCTCAGGGACAGGACCGGCAGGTTCATGGCCGATGTATCCAACGAGATGGATATAATAAGGCAGGACTTCGCCAGGCTCCAGGGCGAGATGGAGGAAAGGGACTTCGAGTTCGAGAGGGTAAAGGAGAACCTGGAGCTTCTCGGTGAGACGGTCCGCACACTCGACGAAAGGCTGGCCCGGATCGAATCGGGTAGAGCCGGAGAGGCCGGCGGGCCTCAGCTTGCGGAAGGAAAGGAGGCTAAGGAAGGCAACCTCACACGGCTCAAGGAGTCCATTGAGGAGATAAAGGGCTCTTTGGAGGACCTCCGGGCCAGGATGGAGAAGATCGAAAAGGCAGGGGCGACGGCAAAGGAAGATGAAAAGACTGAAGAAAAGAGCTTGCCCGACCCGGCAGCCCTTTACATGGAGGGTCTCGATCTCGTAAGAGAGAAGAAGGATTACCTCGAAGGCCTTCAGGTCTTCAAGCGTTTTCTTTCGCTCTTTCCGAAGCATGAGCTTGCGGACAACGCCCAGTACTGGATCGGCGAGGTCTATTACGTAAGGGGCGACTGGGAAAGGGCCGTACTTGAGTTCAATAAGGTCATAAAGGAATACCCGCAGGGCGACAAGGTCCCGGCGGCCCTCCTGAAGCAGGGATACTCCTTCGAAAAACTGGGCGCGCTCAAGGAGGCCAAGGTTCTCCTGAACAGGGTGATCGAAAAGTACCCCAAGAGCGCCGAGGCCGAACTGGCCGAGGATCACCTGAAAGGGATGAAGTAGGGGTGCTCCAACCGCTGCCTTGAGCTTCGAGCCGTCACCGTAAGAGCCGTCCTTAAAGGAAAAGATGTCCTCAGAGGTCTCAATCCTCAAATGCAACGAGTACTCCGACGCGGAGGTCAAAGGCGCCGTAAAGGAGGCCGTCGACCTTATCGGGGGTGCGTCAAGGTTCATAAAAAGGGGTGAGAGGATCCTCATAAAGCCCAACCTCCTGGCAGGCAAGCCGCCGGATGCGGCCGTAACAACCCACCCGGCCGTGGTAAGGGCAGCCATAGAGCTCGTCAAAGAGGCCGGGGGCGTGCCTGTGGTCGGTGACAGCCCTGCCGTGGGCAATGCGATGAAGGTCGCCGAGAAGTGTGGAATAGCCCGGGTTGCCGAAGCTCTCTCCGTGGAGGTCGTCGACCTTGCGACGGCGGTCACCGTGGAAAACCCCTCCTCCCGCACCTTCAAACGCCTCGAGATAGCCAAAGAGGTCCTCGAAGTCGACGGCATAATAAACCTGCCCAAGCTCAAGACACACGCCCAGATGTACCTAACCATGGGTGTGAAGAACATCTTCGGATGCGTGCCGGGCAAGAGGAAGGTTCAATGGCACTTCAGCGCGGGGATCCATGCGGATGACTTCGCTGGGATGATCCTTGACCTGTATCTCCATCTCAGGCCGAGGCTCACAATAATCGACGCCGTCGTCTCGATGGAGGGTAACGGCCCGGCCAGCGGGTCTGCGCGCAGAACCGGGTTTGTCGCGGCATCACCGGATGCCATCGCCCTAGACAGGGTAATGGTTGAAGTACTGGGCGCAAGGGTTACGGATGTCCCGATACTCAAAAAGGCCGCTGAATACGGTATTGAGGCCTCGGACCTGTCAACCATAGACGTACTGGGCCAAGGTGTGGACGATGTGAGGGCGGAGGGATTCGAATTTCCACCGCTCATAAGCACGAACTTCGCCTCGGTCCTCCCCGGATTTCTGGACAGGCGGCTCAGAAAGGCCCTCACCTCGAGGCCGCACATAGAAGACTCAAGGTGCAGGCTGTGCGCTCTCTGTGTCAGGGTATGCCCGGCAGAAACGATGACAGAGGCCGGCCGGATCGTCATAGATTACGACAGGTGCATCAGGTGCTTCTGCTGCCAGGAGATGTGCCCGTGGCACGCCATATCCGTAAAGGAGGGATGGCTCAAAAGGCTGCTGCCCGGCATGTAATAGGATTCCAAGACACAATGAACCACCCAGCTGCAAGCAGCGGGGTGGTAAAAAGCTCTACTGTAAGTATGGTCGCGCCGTTAGCGGCGTGGAATCAGACCCGCTGCTGGATTGAAATTGAGCATGGCATGTCCATATAATTGATCGACAAGGCACGGTACCGGCCCTCTGACGGGCATAACATGTTTTTCCCCCGGCCGCCCTGTGCAAACACGGGCCGTTGGCTCGACCGTACCGGTCCTCCTGATCGGCCTCCTCCTTGTGAAAGACCGTTGAACGAACCTGTGAACAGGAAAAGACGCCACAGAAAGATAAGACCCCTGACCGTCCTGGCAGCGTTCCTGGCCGCACTCACCGTATTCCTCTTTTTCACCTTCGTTCCGATAGACCTTACAGGCTACAGGCCGCAGATCAAATCATTGATAGAGTCACGTATAAACGGCACCGTCGATGCCGAACGCCTGACACTCCACATCCTCCCCTACCCTAACATAAGGTTGAAGGAGTTCAGCCTCTCAAGCGGCGGCGAGGTCGTACTGAGGGCGCAAACGGTGAAGATGGGCTTTTCGGCGCTCCCGCTCGTCTTCAAAAGGCTCGATATCAAAAGGCTCGTTGTAGAAGGCGCCGACATACTCGTAAGAAGGTACAGCGACGGCACGATCAACCTGCAGAAGATCCCGAAAAAGAGGGTGCTCAGGATAGGCATAAGAAACTTCAAACTCATGGAAGGCTGGCTCAAGTTCATAGACGAGATGGCGCCCGAAGGGCCGGCCGTCATGGACATGGAACGTGTAAAGGCCTATACGAACCGTACCTCAAGGGGGTTGACGTACAGCGCCGCCGGCCGGCTCCTTCCAGGGACCGTCTTCACCATCTCTGGCGAGGCCACCGGTGACAAGGATACGACACGGCTTTCGGGAACACTCTCCGTAGCCGATCTCAGGATAAAGACCCTACATCCGTACGTCGGGAAGGATGAACACCTCGACGGCGTCTCTGTGGACGGCATACTCGCTGCGGACCTCGACTACTCCTTCTCGGGCAGGTTCCCGTCCATAGAAAGCGGCATCATCAAGGGAAAGGTCCTCTCAAGGGAGGCTGAACTCAGGTTGGCTGCCTTTGCGAACCGTCCGATTTACGCATCAGAGGGGACCTCCTTCGTCGACATCGCCTGGGACAGGGACAGCACTGTACTCTCTTTGACCGCGGTGAGGTTCAGCATGGACGGATTCGACGTCATGGGGTCGTTCAAACTAACGATGCCTGATAAGGAGCTGGAGCTTAGGTTGTCTACATCTCCCGTGAAGGCGGCCGAACTCAAGGAGCTCATACCGCCCGAAGCCCTGCCGCAAAGGCTCAGAGAGACCATGGACGGGGTAGCCGGGTTCAGGGGTAGCCTTACAATAGATGATCTCAAGTTTTCAAACTCGGTTAAGGACGCCTCCGGAAAGACGGACTACCTCAGGGCCCTCACGCTGGAGATGGCGTTTT
The DNA here is from genome assembly GCA_015492495.1 of Deltaproteobacteria bacterium. Lineage (GTDB taxonomy): Bacteria > Desulfobacterota > GWC2-55-46 > GWC2-55-46 > DRQE01 > S146-62. The sequence goes on from WGEY01000112.1 coordinate 4,711, forward strand.
CGGACATAGGCTTCACCCACAGTAACTTCAAGGGGGCGTTCTCCGGACTGAAAGGACGTATCTCGTACAAGGACGGGACCGCGGAGATCAGTGATACTCGGGGCTCCTACGGCCGGAGCACGATCGAGAAGCTCGACGCAAGGATCGATGCGGCAACCGCTCATACCCGCGCCACACTTGATGCGACGCTCGATGCGGGGCAACTCCTGGACGAGTTGGGCGAAATGGCCGGCTTCACCCCACCAAAGGGGCTCTCGGCGAAAGGGGCTGTGCGCCTAAACCTCTCCTGCAACGGGGTCCCGCCCGGGTTGAAGGGTGAAAATGACGGCGAAGGAATCGTAATAAAGTCCTCCATGGATCTTACGCCTGCGGCCGTCGGATATGGAGACACGTTCAAAAAGCCCGCGGGGTACCCGGCAAGGATAGGCGGTGAGCTTACGGTCACACCAAAGAAGGTGGCGACGGAAAGGACGGTGGTGGAGTTCGGTGAATCGACGCTCCATGCGGCCATGCTGCTTTCACTGAAAGACCCTTTCTACAGGGTCCGCATCGCCTCCAAGGACGTAAGGATCGAGGATGCGGTACAGCTCTCCCCCCTCTTTGTGAAGGGCTCACCGTCACAGGGCACCGTAAAGATAGAGTTCACGGCCGAAAGACGCGGAAGACGGGCCGGGCCGGCCTACAAGGGCAGGCTGCAGGTTGAGGACGGGCTCTTCAAGAGCACCCTCTTTGCCAAGAGCGTGCGGGACGTATACGCCGTGGCAGAGATCGACGGGAAAAGCGGCAAGATACTACTCGAAAGCATGAAGATAGGAAAAAGCTCCTTGTCCGGCAGGATAGACATGATCGACACTGAAAAGGGCATCATAGACTTCAACCTCCTCTCCGAGAGGTTCAACACAGAAGACATATTCCCTTCCCGGTTCAAACCCGGTACAGGGAAGGCGCCTCTGAACCTGACAGGCAGGGGCAAGATCACCATCAGACAGGGCACCTTGCACAAAACATCTTTCAGAAACCTTTCAGCTGAGATCACGATAAACAGGGACAAGGTCCTTATTGAGCCGTTGTCATTCACATCCAACAACGGCCGGATCTCCGGAAAGATAGCCTGCTTCAGGGGAAACAGGAGCCTTAACATCATCGAGAGCGAGTTCAAGGTATCCATGATGGAGGCAGGCACCTTCATCAGGGAACTCGGGGCAAGTAAGGATATAATATCCGGCAGGCTGATGGCCGAGGCAAGGCTCGATATAAGGCGCGGGGCGCGGCCTGCCACCGCGGGACTGAACGGAGAGATCAGGGTCCTGAGCAAGGACGGCACGCTGTGGAAGTTCATAGTGATCAGCAAGATATTCTCCATAGTGAACATAATATCCATAAATCAGCTCTTCGAAGAGGGGCTCCCCTACAAAACGCTCTCCGGGACATTTTCGATAAAAGACGGTATAATATCGACCGAAGACCTGCTTCTTACGAGCGACTCACTGAGGATGTCCGCCGTGGGGCGGATCGACCTCACAAAGGGGACCATAGACTCGGTACTGGCGCTTCACCCCTTTGTGACGATAGACAAGATCATAACAAACATCCCGCTCGCCGGCTGGATAATCGGCGGTGAGGAGAGGAGCACCATAACAATGTACTACGAGATAAAGGGCCCCCTTGCAAGGCCCGAGGTAAACGCCATCCCCGTCAAGGGTATGGGAAAGAAGGTCTTCGGGATATTCCAGCGTATCCTTCAGGCCCCGGCAAGGGCCGTTGAGCCGTTGATGAGGGAGCTGCAGGAGGAGGAAGAGAAAAGGTAACATCAAGGGGGGACGAGCCGGTGCATACGACACAAAACAGGTTCTGGAACAGGATCAAGGCAGAATGGTACAGAAAGGGGCTTGAGCATTCGAACATGGCCGATAGGGTGTTCTCGGTCGTACTGCCCCGTACCCGCGGCATGGAGACATTCCTTGACGTGGGGGCCGGATGCGGCACACTCTCCATACCGCTTGCAAAGGCCGGCAAGAAGGTGACGGCGCTCGACCCCTCACCCCACATGGTACGCATACTCCAGGAGGATATAAAAAGGGAAGGGATCGAGGGCATAAGGGTCGTAAACGCGGCATGGGGCGAGGTCGAACTTGAGCCGCACGACGTCATAATATGCGCGAACGTGCCGGAGCTGCTGAAGGACTCGACGGAGTTCCTCAGCGAGGCCAACGAGATGGCCAGGAAGATGGTATTTCTCATCGCGGGCGTCGGCCCGCTTGCGGACAAGTTCTACTACCGCGAGCTATTTCCCCTCGTCTTCAAAAAGGAGTTCCTTCCCCGAAGCGACTACCTCAAGACATACACCAGACTGCACGAGCTCGGCATATACGCGAACGTGGAGATCATAGAGTACGACTTCGACCAGCCGTTTGACGACATGAACGAGGCCCTGGCCTTCTGGAAGGAGTACATGGGGCTCGTCACCGAAGAACATGACGAAAGGCTGAGGGACTTTCTCAATAAGAAGCTCGAAAGGACCGCGGAAGGGGGGCTGCTTGCAAGGTTTCACAAAAAGAGCGCCGTTGTATGGTGGAAGAAACAAGGTAGAGGCGCAGGCCCTACTTCGTAACAGTATCCGCAAGCAGTACCGACCGTCCGCCTCCGCCCATGTGTACCGCGCGCAAAACTTCGACAGGCTTAAGGCGCTCTGTCCATGTATCCCCTGCCCTGGACTCAGCCACACCAGCCGGCGGAAAACCCCGCTTTGCAACCTCTTATCAGGACCTGAGCTCTCCGACCCGCATCGAAAACACCCGACGGCCCCGCAAAAAACATAAATTATCCAGGCACTTTTTCCTGGTCACAGTGAACCGACCACTGTGACCCCGCACAGCCGCGGCATCCGCGAAACGGCGAAGGTCACATCCCCGCGGCGCCTAAAGTTTTCCCCATGTTTTCTCGATAGGAATAAAAGGAAGCGTTTCCCATCGGGAGGAAGAATGCATGGACTTAGCTACAATCATCGGAGTGGTGGCCGGTTTAGGCCTGATACTGGGGGCTATCCTGCTCGGCGGTTCCCTCTCGGCCTTCATCAACATACCCGGGCTCGCGATTGTATTCGGAGGAACAATCGCGGCCACGCTCATAATGCAGAGGCTGAACATAGTCATCGGCGCCATCAAGGTCGGACTCAACGTCCTGGTGGACAGGAACACCCCGCCTGAAAGCATTATCGAGACCATTATAAGGCTTGCTAAGATAGCCAGGAAGGACGGACTCCTCGCCCTCGAAAAGGAGGAGTTGAACAACCCCTTTCTTGAAAAGGGGATAAGGCTCGTGGTCGACGGCCTCAACCCCGAGGACGTCACAGCCGTCCTTAGGACCGAGCTCATGTATCTAAAGCAGAGGCACAAAAGAGGGCAGAAGGTATTCAAGTTCATGGCGGCCACATCCCCGGCCATGGGAATGGTGGGTACCCTCATAGGGCTCGTTCAGATGCTCATGACCATAGATGATCCGTCGGCGATCGGTCCCGCCATGGCCGTGGCACTTCTTACTACATTCTACGGCGCCGTCCTCGCCTTCCTATTCTTCGGACCAATAGCCGCCAAGCTTGAAAACAGGACCCAGGAGGAGAGCAACCGGCTCGAAATGATAATAAGCGGTATCGTAGGTATCATGAACGGTGAAAATCCCAGGATCATAGAGCAGCGCCTGGCCTCTTTCCTTGAACCAAAGTCCAGGGTAGCCGTGGTCACGGAGTGATCGGTGATGCGTCCAATCATTTACAGATTAAGATGCCGCATGAGGTGTAAGCGTGGATGACTTCGAACATGACATGGAAGATACGGACTCGGACTCCGGGGGCAGCTGGACCACCACCTTCGCAGACCTCATGAGCCTGCTTCTGACCTTCTTCGTATTGCTGCTGTCATTCGCGCAGATGGATGTTATCAAGTTCAGGGACGCGCTCGGCTCACTGAAAAATGCCTTCGGCTACGTCATCGAACAGCAGGGGAGGTTCGAAGCGCGCTCCACCACGCTGGTGGAGTATGAGCACGTAAAAAAGGACTCCCTGCTGAAAGACCCGGTAAAGACGTACATCAAGCAGGGCAGGAATGAGCATGCCATAGTAACCAGGCCGGTGTTCGTCCAAACACCTAAAACGAGGGCGAACGAGGCCGCAAGGGGCAGAAACAAGGAGATACTCAAGAGGATAAGAGAGGCCATAGAAAAGCACAACCTGTCCGAGATGGTGGAGATAGAGGACACCGGAAGGGAGGTCTTCGTGAGGGTCAAGGGACAGTTGCTCTTCAACCCGGGCTCTGCCTCACTCAAGAAAGACGCCTATCCGTTGCTCGGCAGCATCATTTCGATAATGGAGGAGTTCCCCTACAATATGCGCATAGAAGGGCACACGGACGACACCCCCATAAAATCAGCCAGCTTCCCCTCTAACTGGGAGCTGTCCACGGCACGGGCCATATCGGCCTTGCGATACATCATGGCATCGGGCAGGATCACCCCTGGACGCATCGGAGCCGCGGGCTACGCTGACACTCGCCCCGTAGCATCCAATGACGATGAGAAGGGAAGACAACGGAACAGGCGTGTCGAATTCGTGTTTTACATGAATAAGGATGTATAGGTACGACAGCCGCCACCCTCTGTCCGACCGTCAAAAGTTGTGGCTGCTCTTCATCAAGAGCCCTACGCCCAGGTAGGTGAAGATGACTATGAAAAAGCCCAGGAGCGCCGCGGCTGCAAGCCCCCTACCCTTCCAATCCTTGACGTACCACACGTGCATCGCCCCGGCGTACCAGAACCACACTATGAACGACCACAGGATCTTGGGCTCCCAGAGCCAGTAGGCGCCCCAGGCGAGCCATCCCCACACGGCTCCGGCGAACATGGAGGCCGAAAAGAAGAAGAACCCCCAAAGCACGCCCTTTGATACGACATCCAGAAAGTCGGTACACCTCTCCTCGAGGCTACGGACCTTCTTGAGACCCCCTACGATGTAGAACAGCGCCCCTGCAAAGGCAAGCGTAAAGAGCGCGTATGCAGCAAAGGAAGTGATGACATGGACTTCGAACCAGTATGTCCTGAGTATGAGGGGCAGTGGCCTGGGTGGTGTCATGCTTACGATAGAGAAAAAGAGCGCCAGAACGGCGAAAGGGACGGTCACAAGTGCCGTGAACCTCTCCCTGTAACGCAGCATCACGACGGTGCTCAACGCGGCTACGGACCAGCCGTAAAAAAGCAGCGTTTCGCCTACCGCGGCTACAGGAAGGCGCCCGGTCGAGAAGGTCCGCTCAACCAACACCACCGTATGCAGGACAAGGCCGCAAGATATGAATGCAACCGATGGAAAGGCGAAGGCCCCTTTATTCTTTGATCTGTGGTGCAGAAGAAGGGATACGAATCCGGCCGCATAAAGAAGCAGGGAAACGAGCAAAAGATACTTCATGTTGTCTTCTATAGGAGGTTTATCTGCCAGTATAACGGATTATCACGGACTGAAAAAACAAGGGTCCGGCAAGGATCATGAAGAGGGGTTGCCGTGCTTCACCTCTTCCTCCCATATGTAGCTGTGCATCTGCACCTGCAGCCTCACCTTCAGACCGTCCTTAAGTATCCACTCCGCAAGCTCCGAGGGGGCAAGTTTCGGCCTAACCGGTGCGAACAGTATCTTGGATGTCAGGTTCTTTATGTTCTCGTGCATGAACCTCTTTGCAAACTCATAGTCCGCCCGGTCACTGATAACGAACTTGACCTCGTCCTCAGGGGTTATGTACTTGAGGTTTTCCAGCAGGAACGAACCATCCTGGCCGCTTGAAGGGCACTTTATGTCAACGATCTTTATGATCTTGTCATCCAACCCCTCTAGGCTAACGCTCCCGTTCGTCTCGATGAGCACGGTGCGTCCGTCGGCGAGAAGCCTCCTTGTCAACTCCCTTGTCTCGGGCTGAAGCAAGGGTTCACCGCCGGTGACTTCAACAAGCCACGACTTGAACTTCTTGACCTCTGCCATGATCTCGTCTATGCCGAACTCATATCCTTCCTCTGCGCTCCTTGCATAGGTCGTGTCACACCAGTTGCAGGCCAGGTTGCAACCCGCAAGCCGTATGAAGGTACACGGTATCCCGACATAAGTCGATTCTCCCTGAATGCTCAAAAATATTTCACTCACTAACATGGCCCCCCCGCTAATGTCTTTTTGTATTCTCGTCTTTATCGACCTCTTCCTCCGCTGTCCCTGACCTCTTCGGACGGCCGAAGGCCTTGAAACTCCTGGCAAGCTCCCTGAGCCTCTCTTCGGCCAGATGGTTCACCGTACCCTCTGGGAATCTGCCGTCCGGCCCCCTTTCCCCGACCGGCATTCCGGTCAGTATCTCCAGCCCTTCATCGACCATCTCGATCGGATATATGGTGAACCTGCCGTCCCTGACAGCCTCGATCACCTCCTTCTTCAACATGAGGTTCCTTACGTTTCTCTTTGGGATAATCACCCCCTGCTCACCGGTAAGTCCCTTCTCCTTGCAGACATCGAAGAAGCCCTCGACCTTTTCGTTTATGCCTCCGACCGGCTGCACCTCGCCCCTCTGGTTCATGGAGCCGGTGACGGCTATACCCTGCTTTATCGGGACACCGGCAAGGCTCGAAAGAAGGGCGTAGACCTCGGTGCATGTGGCGCTGTCACCCTCTATCTCTTCGTAGAGCTGCTCAAAGCATATCGAGGCCGACAGTGTGAGCGGAAAGTCCCTGGCGAACCTGTCTCCCAGGAAACTGCCCAGTATCATCTGGGATTTGTTGTGGATCCTGCCGCTCATCTTGACCTCGCGCTCGATGCTGACGACCCCCCCGTCACCCATGAACGTCCTGGCCGTTATCCGCGAAGGCTTGCCGAATGCATAGTCACCGGGGTTGAGTACGGCTATGCCGTTTACCTGACCCACGACCTCACCCTCGGTGGAGACCATCAGGGTGTCCTCGGCTATGAGTTCCCTCAGCTTCTCCTCTATCTTGGAACTCCTGTAGACCCTCTCCTTCTCGGCCATGTCCACGTGTCTGTCCGTCACCACACTGCTGCCGTCCACCCCGGCCCAGTAACTCGACTCTATGACGAGGTTCTCGACCTCGCCGAACTTCGCCGTAAGCTTCTCCTTGTCGCCCGCCATCCTGCAGGCGTACTCGACCACCCTTGCCACCCCGCTGCGGTCGAACGGAAGGAGCCTCCTTTCCCTGCACCTTGAGGCTACGAAGTGGGCATACATCACTATATTCTCGGCCGTCCTGTCCATCACGTTGTCGAAGTCGGCCTTTACCTTGAAGAGCTTTCTGTACTCGGGGTCGAGGTTGTAGAGCAGGTAGTACAGTATGGGCTCACCGATGAGTATCACCTTTATGTCCACCGGGATCGGGCCCGGCTTGAGCGTGGTCGTGGAGACCACCCTGTACTGCTCCCAGATGTCCTCGATCCTGACCTCCCGGGTCTTGATCATCCTCTTGAGCGAATCGTAGACGAAGATGTTCTTCAGCACATCGAGGGCGTTTATGACCAGATATCCACCATTGGCCCTGTGGATAGAGCCTGCCTTTATCATGGTGAAGTCGGTCATGGCCACGCCGTACTGCACCTTGTGCTCTATCCTACCGAAGAGGTTGTGGTACGTCGGATTGTTCTCGATCACGACAGGTGCGCCCTTTGTGTCCTTGTTGCTCACAACGAGGTTTACCTTGTAGCGTTCAAAGGAAGGTTCTGGCTTGGGCAGCTTCATTCCGAACGGCAGCGGCATCTCCTCCTTCGGCCTGAAGTCGTCTATGTTCCTGAATATGTCCTCCTTGACCGCATGGAGGTATCCTATTACATCCTCGAACTCCTTGTACCTTTCGAAGAGTTCGTTCATGAGAGGGTTGACCACGTACTGGACCACCTCCCTGTCCAGGGCGTTTATCCTCTCCTTGGTCTCCTTGTCTATATTCCTTGCCTCTCTGACGACATCGCTGAGCTTGTCCTGGAGGATTCTGGAGTTTTCATCTATCTCGGCCCTCTTGTCCGCGGGAAGCGCCTCATAATCCTTCTGGCTCATCGGCTTGCCGTCCTTTGCAGGGACCACGGCGACACCGCTTACGGTCTTCTTAAGAAGAAAACCCTTTTCTATGGCGAGCTTTTCCAGCCTGTAGAAGAGCGCCCTCGTCCTCTCCTGCTGTCCCTCGATTATCTCGTCGCGATGCTTTTCATAGTCCTTGCTCTCGAAGACCTTTGGTATATCACGTTTGAGTGTTTCCACCAGATCTTCCATGTCTTCCTTTATTACCGAGCCCATGCCGGGCGGAAGGCTGAGCGCATTCGGCTTGTCCGGATCGACAAAGTTATGGACATAGAACCAGTCATCCGGCACCTGTTCGCTCTTTGCCTTTTCTTCAAGCCGGGCCTTTATGATCGATGACCTGCCCGTACCGCTCTCACCGAGGACGTATATGTTGTAGCCGTTGTCCGCGAGCCCCAGCCCGAAGTCAAGGGCCCTCAAGGCCCTCTCCTGACCTATTACCTCTCCCAGTACGGTAAGTTCATCTGTGGTGGTGAAGGAAAAGACACCGGAATCACAGCGCCATGCAAGCTCATCCGGTTCCAGCGGTTTGGTCATGGACATAACACCTCCGGGGGGATTTGTCTGTTCCGGCTAAAAACGCCGTTAAAGGGCTGTAAGCATCTACGGAAACCCGTGCTCGTTGTTGTGAACCATACCCCTCAGCACACCAGCGCCCTCCTCGCACCTGGAGCACTCCACCTGAAGTGTAGTATAGAAGATATGGTACCTTTCGGCAAGTCTTTCGTTGATATCCCTGAGGATTGCGCCCTGCCTGTCGACGTACCGGCCGTCTATCTCCACATGGGCGCTCAAGGCGTGTATGTTGTGGCATATGCCCCAGATATTGAGGCTGTGCACGCCGAGTACCCCTTCAACCGACCTTATATCCTCGACCACCTCGTTCAACTCTATCCCTCTGGGCACGCCTTCGAGGAGTATGTGGGAGGCCTCAAGCACAACCCGCGTGGAGCCCCAGAGTATTATCAGGCCGATCCCGGCGCTGATTAGCGGGTCTATGGCATTGAAACCCGTAAAC